>JAPLSK010000001.1 GCA_026398675.1 bacterium
CCGCGCGTTCCACGCGTCCCGTCGCGACCAATTGATCCATGACGATCCGGACCAGGTTGATCGGGATGGCAAAGCCATACCCTGCGTTCAAGCCGGTTTCACTGGCGATGGCGGAATTGATGCCGATCACTTCGCCGCGGACGTTCACCAGCGGGCCCCCGGAATTGCCGGGATTGATGGCGGCGTCGGTTTGGATGAAGTCCTGGATGCTCCGCTGGGTGCGATTGGGGAGGGAGTTCAGTCCACGACCGGTGGCGCTGATGATGCCGCTGGTCACGGTGAAGGTGAGCGCATCCCCCAGCGGGTTCCCGATGGCCAGCACCCACTCGCCGGCGCGGGCCTCATCGCTGTTCCCCAGGACCACCGGCTTGAGGCCGGTCGCCGGGATGCGCACCACGGCCACGTCCGTATTCGGATCCGTGCCCACGACGGTGGCGGTGAAAGTACGATGGTCGGGGAGCATGACGGTGACCTTGTAGGCGCCCTCGACCACATGATTGTTGGACAGGATGAGGCCGTCGGCCGACACCAAGATACCGGTGCCGCCTCCTTTCTCGACCCTCGGTCGGCGCTGGGTATGCGGTTAGAACTGCTCCGTGCCCGGCGGCTTCTGGCGCTGGGGCGCGGTGTTGGTCTTCTGGGTTCGGATGTATTCGCCGGGGAGACGGCGGAGGCCTGGCGCGTTGGCGCCTGGGGCAGCAGTCCCGTCTGGGGCTGGGCCTCGGTGGCGCCCGGCAGCTGCAGGGCGCCGGCGAAAAAGAGGCCAAGCATGAAGGCGAGGCTGACAAGGCTTCCGAACTTCAACCAATTACGGGTGCGGACGGACATGGTGCCTCTCTCGGTCGAAAATGTATTGACACAGGCCCTGCGCGGGGCGGGGGTTTTCCATCGTAACCCGGATGCGCAAGGCCGTCGATTGGTCGCGACCTACTTCTTGGAATCGTCAACGATCTCGTAATCGGCCTCGACCACATCCTCCGCAGGGGTTGCCCCCGGCTCAGGGGCAGCCGCACCGGGCTCGCCGCCGGCCTGCGCGCTCTGGTACAGCGAGGCGCCCGCCGCCGAGTAGGCGGCGTTGAGGTCGTCGAGGGCCCGGCGGATCAGGTCGGGATCGCCGGTCTTGAGCGCTCCCTTGCCGCCTTCCAAGGCGTTGTCCAGCCTGGACTTGACTTCGGTGGAGAGGCGGTCAATCCATTCCTTGCTGTCCTTCTCGACCTTGTACATCAGTCCATCAAGTTGGTTCCGCGCCTCGATTTCGTCGCGACGCTTCTTGTCGTCGGACGCATGGGACTCGGCGCTCTTGACCATCTTCTCAATGTCCTGATCAGACAGCCCGCTCGAGGCCTCGATCCGGATTTTCTGCTCCTTGCCGGTCGTCTTGTCCTTGGCGGAGACATGAAGGATGCCGTTGGCGTCGATGTCAAAGGTGACCTCGACCTGGGGCATTCCGCGGGGTGCCGGCGGAATGCCCGTGAGCTGAAACTTGCCGATGGTGCGGTTGTCCACCGCCATCTGGCGTTCGCCCTGGAGGACGTGGATTTCGACCGTCGTCTGATTGTCTTCGGCGGTGGAGAACACTTCCGACTTCTTGGTCGGAATGGTCGTATTCCTGGGGATGAGCACGGTCGTCACGCCGCCCAGGG
>JAPLSK010000002.1 GCA_026398675.1 bacterium
GCTCTTGCTCCGCGATGCGCACCGTGGCCCCGTCGCGCAGCCCAGCCTGGCTCAGCGCCCGAAATAGGCCCGCGCGCCCCAGGCGGTGGTGGAAGTACCGGCTGGCGTCGCGGGTGGAGAAGTCGCTCTGCAGCATGATGCGCTCCACCTCCGTGCCGCTGGCCTCCCACGCGCCCTCCGCCAGCCGCTGCACCTCCAGGGGCCGCTCGGGGGGCAGCGGCAGCTCCTCGTACAGATCGGGCGCCTCGGTCAACGCTGCGGGCCGGGCCTGCTGCAGGCGCCGGAAGGTCGCGTTGAGCAACTCCGGCAGCCCCTCCCCGGTGGCGGCGGAGATCGCCAGGCCGGGCTCGCCCCGGCGGGCGAGTTCCTCCTGCAAGCGCGGCAGGTTCTCCCGGGCGGCGGGCAGGTCCAGCTTGGTGAGGACCACCATCTGCGGCAGCGCCGCCACCTGGGGGTCATAGGCCTGCAGTTCCGCGTTGATCGCCTGGTAGTCCTTCAGGGGGGCCCGGCCCTCCACCGCGGCGGCGTCCACCAGGTGCAGCAGCAGCCGCGCTCGCCGCACGTGGCGCAGGAAGCGGTCTCCCAGCCCCACGCCCCGGTGGGCGCCCTCGATCAGCCCCGGCAGGTCCGCCACCACGAACTCCCGCTCCGTATCCAGGCGCACCACGCCCAGTTGCGGTTCCAGGGTGGTGAAGGGGTAGGCGGCGATCTCGGGCCGGGCGTTTGTGAGCCGTGCGAGGATGGAGGACTTGCCGGCGTTGGGCATCCCGGCCAGCCCCACGTCGGCGATGAGCTTCAACTCGAGCTGGAGCTCGAAGGCTTCCCCCACCCCGCCGGGGGTGGAGATGCGCGGGGCCTGTCTCGTCGAGGTGGCGAAGTGGACGTTGCCCTTTCCGCCGCGGCCGCCTCGGGCGATGAGAACCCGCTTGCCGTCCTCGTCGAGATCGGCCACGAGGATGTTCTCGGGCAGGCGGTACGCCTGGGTGCCCACGGGGCAGAGAATGACCAGGTTCTCCCCCGAGGCGCCCGTCCGACGCTGCTTGGCACCGAGCTTGCCGTCGTGTGCGATATACCTCGGCCGGTAGCGGAAACCGATGAGAGTGTTGAGTCCGTAGGTGCCCGCGAGGGAGACCGAACCGCCGCGGCCGCCGTCTCCGCCGTCGGGACCGCCCCGGGGGACGTACTTCTCCCGGCGGAAGCTGACGACGCCGTCGCCGCCCGAACCGCTGCACACGGAAATCTTGGCCCGGTCTATGAACATATTAAAAAACCCCGTCCGGGGTTTTTAAAAAAGAGCGTCTCGTTCTTCTCAAACCGCATCCCGGCACCGCCACTGTACTCCCCAGTCACCTGACCGTCACGGAGATGTAGCGGCGGTCGCGGCGGCGGTAGTAGTCCACCACGCCGTCGAAGAGGGCGAACACGGTGTTGTCCCTCCCCAAACCGGCGCCGGGGCCGGGGAAGAACTCCGTCCCCCGCTGCCGGACGAGGATGGACCCGCCGGTGACGAATTGCCCCGCGAAGCGCTTGCACCCGAGCCGCTTGGACTCTGAATCGCGTCCGTTCCTGGAAGAGCCGCCCGCTTTCTTGTGAGCCATACCACCCCACCCATCGGGAAGGCAAGGGGTTTAAACGAGCGAAGCGAGTAATGCTCCGGCAAAACCCCTTGTCTATCTTTTTCGAGGCGTAGTTTAGCCAGATGCCGGGCGGATGTCAAGAGGGAGGGTCGCGGTCGTCGTCTCGACAGCCGCGGCAACGGCTGCTATACTCCATCCGCCACCGGAAAGGATCGCGCACGATGAACGTCGCTCTTTGCGGGCTGCCCCAGTCGGGCAAGACCACCATCTT
>JAPLSK010000003.1 GCA_026398675.1 bacterium
CCAGGCGGGCGATATATCTTCCCGATGCGTCCAGCCGGCTGATTTGCAGGAGTTCGGTTCTCGTGATGGATCTTTTGGGATTACCGAGCTTTTTGCGGACCGCGGCCTCCAGTCCTTCGTCCGCGAATTCAACCTTTTGCACGGCGGCCGCCGCAGCCAGCAACGCGAATAAGACCGCGATGCTGGCTGACAGCAGGCATATTTTTTGTAATAAAATCTTCTTTCGTCTCTCCGCCATTGTCCGGATAGCTGCTCCGGCGATGAATATAAACGCTCGGATAAAGCAGGTGTTTTTTGGAGCTCGCATCGGTTATGGGCGCTGAATAATATTCAAGGCAGCAAACGCCCCCGCAACCGCGAAGGGCTCGGGGGGCGTTGGTATCGTAGGGATTACGTCGCGGGCGTTGGCGTGGGCGGGGTGGGAGGCGGAGGCGTAGGGGGAGGAGGGGTGGCCGGGGGCGGTGTCAGTGTCGGGATCGGCGTGGTGGGCGTCGGCGTCGGGGGAACTGGGGTCGGCGTGGTGGGCGGCGGCGTCGGGGGAACCGGGGTCGGCGTCACCGGCGAGGCGCTCGGCGCCGGGGTCGGCGTCACCGGGGTGGCGCTGGGGGCCGGCGTGGGGGTGGGAGTGACCGGCCAGGGGAGACGCCCGCAGACCGGGATGTCACCCGCCTGCCCGAAGGTCAGCGTGGTCAGGTTTTTAAGCGACCAGAAAGCGATTGATCCCCGGAAGACTCCCGGATTCGTCGTCCCGTCGCCGTTGAAGTCGGCCGGGACGGGATAGTCGCCCGCGGCGCCGAAATACAGCCGCGTCACCCCCGCCACCGCCCACAGGCCGCTGGAACGGCGGAAGAGAGCCTCCTCCTCGAACCCGTCCCCGCTGTAGTCGGCCGGGACGGGGAAGTCGCCCCGGGCCCCGAAGTAGACTGAGCCGATCTCCCGGGCCGCCCACTTGCCGTTGGACGGGCGCCAGATGGCAATGTTTTTTACCCGTGTTCCCTGGTCGTAATACGGAACGGGAATGTCGCCGGCCGCCCCGTAGTAAACCCGGGTGACGTTCATAATCGCCCAGAGGCCGCTCGACGGCTTGAAGACGCCGGCGTCGCAGACGCCGTCGCCGTTATAATCGCCGGTGATCGGGATATCGGAAACCCCGCCGTAGTAGAAGTTGGTCGCTCCCCGCACCGACCACATCCCGGTGGCGGGGCGCCAGATGGCGACCTCGGTCGTCCCGTCGTTGTTGTAATCGCCGCAGGCGGCGATGTCCTGGGAGGCGCCGAAGTAGACGCGGGTGACATCCTTGACCGCCCAGAAGCCGGAGGCGGCGCGGAAGAGGGCGATATCGCAGGTCCCGTCCCCGTTATAGTCGCCGGAGTCGATAAAGGCGATCAGCGGTGTGGCCGACGGGCTCGGGGAGGGAGAGGGGGTCGGCGCGCGGGAGGGGGTTGGAGACGGTTTGCAAGTGGGAGGGGCGGTGGGTTTGGGCGAGGGGGTGGGAGAGGGCGATGGGGAACGACGAGGCGTCGGCGACGGGAGAGGAAACGGTGTGCTAAAAGGAGCTTGAAAGGCCAAAGCGATGTGATAGTCCCCCTCCGGCCAGGCGGGGTGGACAAGGTCCCAATCCGCCCACCACGAATAGCCGTAAAAGTCCGACCAGAAATCAGCGGTGTCGTAGTACTCCATGAACTCCCCGAAGGGATCGGCCAGGCGGCAGTCCTTCTCGCCCGCCAGGGGGATGATATAGGAGAGGGCCAGGGTGGCCGTGGCATCCCGGTAACTTGACTTGTCAAAGCGGGGGATGATAGTGGCGAGG
>JAPLSK010000004.1 GCA_026398675.1 bacterium
CGAGCAGCTCCGGTGGAAAACCGCTCTCTGCGGCCAGAGCGTTGATCCGGTCACGATCCATCGTCTTCACCGGGTCCGTTTCGCTGCAGATGCTCGGGAACAACGAGGTTCCAATCCCGGGCCATAACGCCTCCACGCTGACCGGGAACCAGGTAGACCCGAGTCCGAGGCCGGTTCTTCTTGAAGCCCCTCAGGATCGAGTCGTCCAGGAAGAGGCTCTAGAGCCGCCTCTCGAGGTACCATCCCGCGGCCGCCCAGAGCCGCCGGTTGTCATAGGCGCGCAGGATCTCCCTCAGGGCTTCCGGCTTCAGCGTGGCGAAGCCGTCCATCGACCCCACCAGTTCATCGAGGCCGCCGACCAGGCTGAGTTCTCGGAATCCGTCCACGAGCGTTCTCTCGGGCGTCGTGACCCGGAGGGTCCGCCCTCCACGGGAGACCGCGGCCGTCCAGAGGGCGCTGGCCTTCCGCCGTGAAGAGACCCACCGGGCCCCGGGCCGCACGGCCGGCGGGTGCGAAAGGAACCTGATCGTGCTCCGGCCCAGGGTCACGGGCGAGCGCCGACGGGCGGTGCAGACAGTGCATGTCCACCAGACAGAGTGCCCCTGCCCCAGTAGATCGAGGGCGGAGTGATAGGCAAAGACCGCATCCGGCCGGATCGCGGCTGCAGCCAGGAAGACGTCCGGTTGGAAGGTCTCCGGATCCGCCCCAACGGGCACGGTGGCGTAGACGCCGTTTGCCAGGCGCTTCAGCCGCCCTTGCCGGAGGTAGTAGCGCACGCGGTACTCCGCGAGGTTCTTCTCGCCTCCGAGGTGTCGGGCGAACTCCTCGACGGTGAAGACGCGGTTCAGCTCCATGAACTCGGTGGTTCGCTGGCCGTTCCGTTGCTGTTCAGCGCGATTTCTCATAGGGTTTTTATCGGTTTCCATGTCCGACAGCAACACACCGGATAGGTGAGTTCTGTCATCCTCAGGCCGAGCCGTCGGATCGTTTCTGTTGAGCGCATAAAGCGATAAGAAACTTATCACTTATTTGCCTGAACAGCAACAATCTGCTGGCGGAGACGGGGGCGGCCAACTCAGGAGTGGCTCGTCGATCGCCCGGCCAGTTGCCAGACCTACAGTGGAAGATCGCTTCTTTTTACTTGCATAAGTTAGCGAAAGGCGCTAGTTTGTGCTAGCGATTTACGAATCGCTCGAGTGGGGAGGACTGACCAGAATGCCGTCGAAGCCTGCCATGTCGACCTGGGTAGAGCAACTTCAAGCGATCGGCTGTTACACCTTTACGCGCGCCCGGGCGGAATCCGAAACCGAGCGCTCCTTCATTGCCACCCAAACCGCACTACGAAGGCTGAAGGAGCAAGGGCGAATCGTCTCCCCCAAGCGCGGATTCTACGTCGTTGTTCCTCCGGAGTATCGAGCGGCTGGCTCGCCACCGGCGAGCTGGTTCATCGACGAGCTCATGCGCTACCTAGATCAGCCCTACTACGTCGGGCTCCTCAGCGCCGCGGGGATCCATGGTGCTTCCCATCAGCAACCCATGGTGTTTCAGGTAGTGACCAGCAAGCCGACGCGTGAGATGAGTACCGGTAGGGTCGTCATCCGGTTCTGGATGAACGGTAGAGTTAAGCAAATGCCGGTGACGGAGAAGCAAACCGAGACAGGGACCATGCGAGTCGCTACCCCCGAAACCACCGCGTTCGACCTGGTCCGTTACCAGGCAGGGGCAGGGCACTTGAGCAACGCGGCAACCGTCCTCGCCGAGTTGGCTGAACGGATGGACGCTCGGGCACTCGTCAGCCTCGCCCACCTTGTGAGGCTGCCGGATGTCCAGCGCCTCGGGTACTTGCTTGATGCGGTCGGCCAAGGTGACCTCGCCGGCCCTTTGGCGAAGTGGCTCGAGGCACGGAAACCGCGCGCCATCCGGCTCCGTTCCGGAGAGCCGGCAGAGGTCGAGATCAACAGGCGATGGCACGTCCTGCCAAATGCTGAGCTGGAGATCGACTCTTGATTCCGCGCGCGAACATCACCGCATGGCGTGCCCACGCTCCCTGGCCGTCCAACGAGCAAGTCGAGCAGGATCTGGTGCTCTCCCGCGCGCTGGTCACCATGTTCACG
>JAPLSK010000005.1 GCA_026398675.1 bacterium
CCCGTAGATTCCCTTTTTAACCGGCTTGCTCCCGCCCTTCTCCCGGCTGAGCGTGATCACCCAAGCCCCGCCCCCCTGGGCCAGCTTTTCGTTCAACTCCCGCATCGGATTCCTCCCGCTGAAGTCCTGGTAGTCGAAAAGGTTCCGGGGCGCGCTCAGGTTCAGGCCGGGAGCGATCAGGTCGCGGCCATCGGAGGCGAGGACAAAAACTCCCCGGTCATGGATGATGAAGGGCCCCTTCGGGTCCTTCAGGGCGGCCAGGGCGGCTTCCCCTTCCCCCGCCAGCAGTTCGGCCGCCTCGTCGACGATGATCCGGTAGAACTCCCGTTCCTGGGATGGTCCGTCGAGTCCGCTCCCGACCACGACCCGGCGGCCGTCCGGCAGCGTCGCGGCGAAGTTGCACGACGCCTTCCAGGCTCCGTCGAGGGCGCCCGGCGGGACCCAGAGATAGTGGATCCACCCGTGCGGGTTCGCGGCGCGGTGGTGGGCCACCTGATCGATGATCAGGAGCATGGTGTTCTTCCCGAGCGGATCGGTGAAATCGATCAGGTTCTTTCCCACCAGCTCCGGATAGCCGCCGTGGAAGAGGTTGACGCCGTCCATGCCGTAGACATAGAGGTAGGAGTCTCCGCCGAGCGACCACTCGTCGGGGTTCTCCCGGAAAGACTCGAAGGCCTTCTCTCCTTCTTTCTCCGCGAGCGCGGCCGCGCGGGCGGTCAGCGTCACCAACCTTTGGGTATCCCGGTAGTCGTACATCCTCACATCGGACGCCGCCGGATCTTTCCGCAGCTTGCCGATCTGGAAACCCGCGAGGAGGGCGATTATCCCCGCCAGCGCCGCTATGACGAGCATCCGTTTCCGGGTGTGCTTTTTCCGGCTTTCCATAGCGGGTAGTATAAGCGGTAAGGCGGCCGCAAGTAAAGCAGGGGAAGAAGTTACGCAAGGTTACGAGAAGATACGCAAGGTTGAGAAAGGTTACGCGAGCCGGCAACCTCTCGTAACCTTTCGTAACTTCTCGTAACCTTTCGTAACTTCTCGTAACCTTTATCTGGTCGCCGGGATATCGCCGGGTGACCCGAAATACACCCGCGTCAGGTCCCTCACCGACCAGAGACCGGCGGCGTCGCGGAAGATGGCGGCGTCGTCCGTCCCGTCTCCGTTGAAATCGGCCGGGACGGGCTTATCGGAGGAGCTCCCCAGGTAGAACCGGGTCACCTCCCGGATCGACCAGAGGCCGGCCGAGTCGCGGAAGAACCCCCCTTCCCATCTCCCAGCCCCGTTATAGTCCCCGGGGACCAGCGCGTCGCCGGACGAACCGAAGTAGAACCTCGTGATGTCCCGGACCGACCACATCCCCGTACCCGGCCGGAAGATGGCGATATCCCCACGGACGGCGGCGGCGTAATAACCGGGGATCGCCGTGTCCCCGGTCGACCCGAAATACACCCGGGTCAGTTCCCGGATCGCCCACAGCCCCACGGATACCCGGAAGATCCCCGCCTCGGAAGCGCCATCACCGTCGTAATCCCCCGGAACCGGCGTATCACCGCCTCTCCCCA
>JAPLSK010000006.1 GCA_026398675.1 bacterium
ACATAAGGCAGCCCTAATCCCCATCCCCGCGCCCGACAAATTGCGATGATGTAGGGGCCGACCGACGGCGCGCCGTTTAGGTCGGCCCGCGGGCGACCGTGAACGGTCGCCCCTACGGGTTGAATTCGCGCTGGAGAAACGTAGAGGCGTGTGTCCACACCATCCCGATTTACATAAAAAAACGGCGCCCGGGCGCCGTCTTACAATTCCGCCGAAAGTCCATCACTCCGACGTCTGGTCGCCGATGACACCCCTCAAGATTAGAATCCCAACCAGGATAAGCGCCAACCCGATCCAGCCCGGGATCGAGGCCCAGAAACCGATCCACAGCGGCAGGCCCATGAAGGTGCAGCCCAGGAAGCACGACAGCCCGATGAAGAAGAGGATGAGGCCGGAGACGAAGAATTTTGTCGCCCGCTCCCGGGGCGTTTTTTTCTTCCGCTCGATGTCGGTCAGCCAGTCGGGCGGCGTGATGCCCTGGCGCAGCGCCTCCATCCTCTCCTCGTGTACGAGCTTCTTCCGCCGGAAATCCAGCCAGATGGCCAGCATCCCGATGCCGATCCCCATGAAGACCGTGGTGAATCCGACTATGTCCATGAGAGCCCCCGTCCGCTTTTTTCGCCTCACACCCTTGGATACGCACCGGGCGGGACCGGTTTCACTAACGTGTCACTTCGTTTCACCTTGACGATACTACCACACCGTCCTACCATTGGAAAACTTAGTCAGACACTTCAGAAGCGAAGTGAAGCGAGTAACGCCCCAGCAAAACCGATCCGACCTTTTTTGTATCAAAGGGAATGAAAGCCGTTTTTAGTTGGAGACGGAACGCGAACAGGAACTGATTCGCCGGGCGATAGAGGGCGACGAGAACGCATTCGCCGAGCTGGTGTACGCTAACCAAGACCTCGTTTACACGTGCTGCTACCGCGTCCTGCGCGACCCCCGGGCGGCGGAGGAGGCGGCGAACGAGGCCTACCTGCGGGCCTGGCGCGGCCTGGCCGGTTTCCGCTTTCAGGCGAAATTTTCCAGCTGGATTTTCCGCATCGCCCACAACGCCGCGGTGAGGATGGCGACCCAGCGGCGCCTGGAAACGGTCTCCACCGACGACGAGGAGCACCCCGGCCTGGCGCAGGCCGCCGTGGATGAACCCATGGTGGAGCGCAAGCTGGAGGCGGACGGTGAGATGGAGCTCGTCCGCGGTTTACTGGCCGAGCTGCCCGAGAACGAGCGCCGGGCCATCGAGCTGGCGTACCTGGAGGGCGTGGATTACCGCGACGCCGCCGCGGCCCTCGGGTGCCCCGTGGCCACCCTGAAGACCTGGGTCCACCGGGGGAGGAAAAAGCTGCGGGAGCTCTACATCGAGCGGACGGGCGATTCGTTCCAGGTTGTCGAGTGAAACGGGTTTGGGCTATGCTTTGCGAGGGGTGACGATGGACGACGATGAACTGAGAGTCCTTTTCGACCGATACGCGGCCGGTGAGCTGGCCCCCGAGGAACTGTAGGCCTTTATCCGCGCCATGGAGAGGGTCCGGGGTAAGGTGGAGGTCGTCGAGTAAAGGGTCGGCCGGCTG
>JAPLSK010000007.1 GCA_026398675.1 bacterium
ATCCGGCAAGTGCGGCGCACCGTCGGCCGCCCCTTCCTCCTCGTCGAGTTGATGGGCGAACTCGTGGAGGACGATGTTGCGGATGCCGCCGCGGGAGTCCCGCTTCACCTCGTCCCAGGCGAGAACCACCGCCCCCTCCCGCCAGGACTCCCCGTCCCGCTCCTCCTCCCCCTCGTGGACCACGCCGTCGTCCTCGGCCCAGGCCAGGGGAGCGACGAAGGGATGGGGATAGAGGAGAACGCTCCGCAGAAGCGGATAATATTCGACCGGGCGGCGGAGGAGAAGAAGGCAGGCCTGGGCGGAGACCATAACCTTCATCTCCTCGGTCAGAACGAGCCCCCCGCAGCCTTCGAAGTTCTTCTCGGCCAGAAAAACGAGGGTATGCCCCCGGAGTTCCGTCCGGTCGGCGGCGGGCAGGGAGCGGTAGAGCGCGACTTCCCGCCGCAGCATCTCCTCCCAAGCTGGAGGAAAGAGGGAGGCGAAGATCCTCCGGCGTTTACGCTGTTTGAATCCGAACATTCCCTGATTATCCATGAAAACCGAAGTTTTTCATGGATAATCAGGTTTTATCGCGTCGCGGGGATATCGTCCGCAGTCCCATAGTACACAGCGGTGACGGAGCGGATGGACCAGAGGCCTGCGGAACCGCGGAAGATGCCTATGTCGTCAAAGCCGTTCCCGTCGTAGTCAGCCGGGCGGGGCCAGTCGAAACAGGCGCCAAAGAATACCCGGGTCAGTGCTTTCAGCGCCCAGAGGCCGGTGCAGGGGCGCCAGACCCCGATCTCCCAGGTGCCGTCGCCGGTATAGTCACCTCCTACTGGCCAGTCGTTGACCCTGCCGAAGTAGGTCCTGGTCAGCCCCCGGATCAGCCAGAGGCCGGTGGCTGGACGGTAGAGGGCGACTCCGCTCGTTTCCTCCCCGGTGTAATCGCCCGGCGCCGGCCAGTCCCCCGAGGTCCCCAGGTATATCAGGGTGAGACCCCGCACCCTCCAGAGGCTGGCCGCGGCGCGATAGATGCCGTAGTCGGCGAAACCGTCCCCGTTGTAGTCCCCCGGGACGGGGATGTCCCCCGCCCGGCCGAAGTAGAACCTGGTAAAGGCGTTCACCGCCCAAAGGCCGGTGGCGGGGCGGAAGATCGCGAACTCCGCCCGGCCGTCGCCGTTGAAGTCGCCCGGCGCCGCATTGTCTCCCAGGGTGCCGAAATATCCCTGGGTGATCCCCTTTATCCGCCATTGCCCGGAGGCGGGTCGGAAGACCGCGATGTCGGAGACGCCGTCACCGTTGTAATCGCCGGAGACGACGACCGTCTGTTCGGGTGGAACTGTCGGCCCGCAGGTCGGAGTGGGGCTGGGGGATGCGACAGCCGGCGGCCGGCTCGGGGAGGAGAAGGGCGTCGCTGACGGGGTCCGGTCCGAGGTAACGCTGGGGCTCGCCGTCGGCGGCGGGGGAGAGGCGGGCGATGGAGTTGGGGAAGCGGCCGGAGGGGGGCTGGGCGGCTCCTTCCAGATGACTGCGCTCAAGGAATGCGGCGGCAGGGTCAAGAGGAAAGTCCCGCTCCCCTCCGGAAACGTCTGGCTTTCAATCGTCACATTCTCCGCATCCTCGTTGTCATCATGGAGGCTGGCTGGCGCGATCCGATAGAGAAGAGGCGAGACGGCGTACGAAAACGGCACGCCGATCTCGACATCCAGAGCGTCGCTCAGGCTGAGATTGAAAAGGACGGCGGAATAATCCGAACCGTTGCGGAAGGCAAAGGACTGGACATGGTTAACCGTAATCGGTCGGCTGACGCCGTTGATCGACTGCTGCATCCAGGAGGGATTATCCCCGCCCTGAGTCGTCCGCACGAGGTCGCCCTCGATCGCCCGGTTCACGAGCTCCACGCCCAGCCAGGACGGGCGCTTCCGGCCCGTCACCTCGAGATCGCGGAGCATCCCCCAGAGGCGGACGTATTCGCCGTTGGTCATCCGGAAGGAATACCCGTGTGCGGAAAAGAGACACTGGGTCTTGACGCCGAATTCCCGCAGGATCAACAGCATTTCCAGCGGCAAGGCCAGTGCCCCGGCCTGGCTCGTCACCAGGTCGTTGCGGATGTCCAGTGGACAATCGCCGTACACGTGATGGAAATTGAATTCGTAAGTCGCCATCCCTGTCCCTTGCCCTATGGCGCTGATCTGGTTATAGCCCTGGCGGATGCGTCCCGCCGTGATATCGTCCAGGGGCTGGGCCAGCACGGGACAAAACACCTCCTCATCGTTGGCGTGATGGTCCAGATCGAACAAGTACGGTCCTAACGCGATGGTATCGTGCGCGGCGCTGCTTCTCTCGATTTCCCCCTGGACGGAGGGAACGTTGGTGAACCCCCCGATGATCAAATCGAGGACGCCGGAATCGTAGTGAGGGCTGCTCCTCATGATCGCGAAACGGCCGGAAGCGATCCGGCCGAGACGGGTCCCGCCCATCAGGGATTCCCCGGCAAAGGGATCGATGCCGCACCCCCCGCCCCAGGCCTCGTTGCCGAACTCGAGGTGGATGGAGGGGAAGACCGTTGTCCAGGGAAGGGATTGTCCCAGGACGGCACGCTTCTCCGCGTAGGGGTGAGTCCCGTCCGCCGGCGCCGCCAGGTATTCCACCAGGTTGAGAAGGTCAGAGGGGGAATAGGTCACCGGGATGCTATACCATGGATCAGCCTCGACTTCCCGGCACAGCTCCAGGAACTCAGGCAAAGAGTAGCTGTATCGCCCGGGGATGCGGCTGCTGTGTTGGAAGTCCTCTGTCTTCCGCGCCCACGGCTCGGCAAGCTGCACGTCGAGCGTTGCCCCGAACTGCGCGCCCATCATTCTCAAAACGCCCGGCCGGAGTTCCCTGAGCCGGTCGATAAAAGTATCGGTAAAGACGGTGGGGTTGGTGTGATCGGCACACTGTAGGGCGATGTCATCCACCCAGACCTCGTCCCCGGAATTGAGGAGGAACAGGGTGAAACTCAGGATCGGATGGTTCTCTTCGGGGGTGTACGGGCCCGGACGATCCGCGTCGGAAGGGAGGGAGACATCGAAGGCATACCGCCGCCAATCCGTGGTCAGGGCGATGGTCTGATCGACAAAATTATACTCGCCGTCCCGGGCGAAACGGGCACGAATCTGCGCCCCCTCCCGGTTGCCCTTGGCCCAGAACTCCAGGCGCCAGTTCCCCTTGACCAGAAACAACTTGCCCGAGGTGCGGTCGCCGTCGCGCCAGCCGCTGTCCATGTAGAACGCATAGGAGGGCATGCCGATCGGCCCGGGATAGACCAGGCGCAGCGATTGAAGACCGGGGCTGCCCGGCCGGGTGGTCGAGGTGTCGGGGAAGGACCATGCGGTCGAAGGGAATGAGCCGCTCCAGTTCCTCCGGACAAACATCACGTCGTACTGGTTCGGCGCGGGCCCGTCGGTGTCGAGATAGAAGACATTGCGGCCGCCTTCGTGGGTGAAATCGGCGATCAGGCCGCTTCTTCCCTGGGCCGGTCCGGAGACGAATTCGTACTCCCCCCCGTCCCAGAAGTCCACCGGCCAGCCGATGCTGAAGGTTTCATTGTTCCAAGCCGGATCCCAGCAGTATTGGACAATCCGCTGTCCGGTGGAACCGGCCTCGGCGTGAACGACGCTGCCGAAAACGCCCGCTTCGAAGCCGGGGTTGTGAATCAGGTTCTTGATGATCTGGCCGGCCCCGTATTGAGACCGCGCGCCGACGTTTAGACCGAGGCGCTTGACGCCCGTCACCAGCACTTCGTCGCTGATCGCGATAGTAGTGACGCCGGAAGGATGAGCGACGGCTCGGAGACACGTGAAAAGGGTCAATCCCGCGGCCAGCACGCCGGTGAAAACCGGAAGGCCGCGCCGCGACCGCGGAGGGTGGACGGTTGACGGAGGAAGGGGGAAATGGACCCGGGAGAAACCTGTCAAAGGGAAACGACTGTCGGGCAGGGCGCCCATCGCTCCGCCTTGCATTCATCCCCCATCGGGGGCGAATCGATCGCGCGTAAGGGCATAAGCAATATAGCAGTATTATAGTGACGCGGCAACTCGTGTAGTTCTGGGGACACCATACATAATTCCCCAAGATGAAATATGTAGGGTGTCCCCGGAATTGATATTCTGAGTGTGAAGCGAAAGCTTCACCACCGGCGTCAAGCTTTCGCTTGAGACTCCCGGCGAGGTGCAACCTTTCGTAACCCCTCGTAACCTTTCGTAACCTTTCGTAACCTCTCGTAACCTGCTTTACCTGGTCGCCGGCAGATCGCCCGCCGTCCCGAAGAAATACCTCGTCTGGTCCCTCACCGCCCACATCCCCGAGCTCCCCCGGAAGACGGCGAAATCGTCGATGATTCCGCCCCCGAAGGCGCCTGGAACAGGACTGTCGCCGTCCATCCCGAAATAGAAACGGGTATGGTTCCATACCGCCCAGAGGCCGCTGGAGGGACGGAAGACCGCTGGGTACTCCGACAACGGCGCGGAGCGCGGCTCGCTCCCCGGCCAGCAATAGGCGCCCGGAACCGGGACATCCCCGCTCTGCCCGAGATAATAGCGCCCGCCGCCGTGGACCGCCCAGAGGCCTGATTCCGGACGGAAGACGGCGATCTCCGCCCGCCCGTTCCCGCTGTAATCGCCTGGGACCGGAAGGTCGCCGGTTCGTCCGAAGACGACCGCGGTGATCCCCCGCACGCTCCAGAGTCCCGCGCCCGCGGAGAAAACGGAGGCGTCGCAGGAGCCGTCCCCGTCGTAGTCGGCCGGGGCGGAGACGCCGTCCGATCCGCCTAAGAAGAAACGGGTGACGTCCTTGACCGCCCAGAGGCTGGTTCCGGGCCGGAAGATGGCGATTTCGGCGTGCCCGTCCCCGTCGTAGTCGCCGCTGGCCGGGAGGTCCCCCGCCGTTCCGAAGTTGAGGCTGCCGAGCCCCCGGACCGCCCACCGGCCGTTCCCGGGGCGGAAGATGGCGATGTCGGACTTGCCGTCGCCGTCGTAGTCCCCGGACTGCAGAACCAGATGCTCCGCCCCGGGGACCGGGGCGTCCACCGTCACCAATCCCATCGCCCCCGGCGGGATGCCGTCCGCCTTGACCTGAAGGGTGAGGTAGCCCGGCGCCGGGCGCCAGTACCGCAGCAGGCTGCCGCCGGTAACCAGATAGGTCCCGATGTCGCCGAGGTCGGGCATGACGAAGTCCGCCACCGTGTTGTCCAGAAAGACCGGCGGTTCTCCTTCGGTCAGGTGGTTCCAGCATTCAAACTCCTTGTGGACGGTGGCGGGGTTAGTCGAGTTGAACCAGGCGGCGACCGAAGGAGTTTCCAGCATGGTCATGGCGTTGAAGGCCTCGGTGACGGTCGCGTGCTTGGCGAGGATGGTATTCTCATAGCTCGGGCAGGAGAAATCGGGGGCCGAGTAGTAATAGCTGGTCACCGCCCCGTCCTCGACGACGATTCGCCGGAACCCCGGGTACTCGGAGGTGTTGAAGGCGGTGGTGGTGGTGTTGAGGTGAAGGACGTTCGCCCCGCCGGTGGTGTCGGTGAAGACGTGGTCGAGGTGGGTGTGCCCGGAGATCGCCAACCCGACGCCGTGGTCCCGGCTCAGTTCCTGGAGCTCATTCCGGCTGGTGTGGTCGGTAAAGCTGTCCCCGTCCGAGTAGGCGCCGAAGAAGGGGTTATGGCAGGCCATAACCTGGAGGTCATAATTGCCTTGGGCGGCGGTAAGATCCTGCTCGATCCAGGCCATCTGATTGTTCCAGACCGGCGGCGCCCCTCCCGTATACCCCCTCACCTGTCCGCCGCCGCCGTCGGCCGGGGGGAACTGCGCCTCCG
>JAPLSK010000008.1 GCA_026398675.1 bacterium
CGACAACGGGGTCGGGAACGACACCCCGGCGGTGCGTTGGCTCTGCGGCGAGGACCTTGCGATCGGGGCTATTCGCAGCCTGAAGAACCCTCCGCTTTACAACCAACCCGACCGGATGAGCAGCGCCTTCTATTGGTGCACTGATGTGGGCAGCGCGATTGTCCACATGGACAGCGGGGTGGGAAACAAGGCCGCCTATCTTCTGGTCGACGGGGAGAGCTTCAACGGATACACGGTTTCGCCCCTGAGCGGGGGGATGGGGGCGGTGGCCGACCTTTTCTACGAGGTTCAGACCAACCTCTTGACCTCCGCCGGCGACTACCAGGACCTTTACGACTGCCTCCAGCAGGCCGCGGTGAACATTGGCCTTTCCGCCGCCGACCGCCAGGAGTTGAAGGATGCCTGCGACGCGACCGAGATGAATCAGCAGCCGACCATCTGCCCGGCTCCCGAGGCCCCCGTCTGCGACAGCGGCTCTCCCGTCAACGTCTTCTTCGACAATCTGGAAAACACCGCCAGCGGCAACTGGACTCACTCCGCGGCCGTCGGTTCCGACGGTTGGTTTTACCCGCAAAACTCTCATGGCGTCCCGGGAATGGATATGACCTACGCCACGAGCGGCGCGTATAACTTCTGGGGATTCGAATACGCGACCCAGGCGGATTATTCCATGTCCATGACTTCCAGCATAGCCATTCCCGCGAACGCTTATCTGCGGTTCAACCATGCCTTTGAATTTGAAATATACGATGCGTATTATTGCGACGGAGGAGTGGTGGAATACAGCACCGACGGGGGAACCAGTTGGAACGACGCCGGTTCCCTCTTCACCCATAACGGGTATACCGGCGCCCTCACCACTGAGTCCGATAACCCTCTGGGAGGCTCTACTGCCTTCGTGGGGTCGAGCAACGGCTATATTTCCAGCCGACTCAACCTGAGCTCGCTGGCCGGGCAGAATGTGCGCTTCCGTTTCCGCCTCGCTACCGACACCGGGGGGAATAGCTACGGTTGGTTCATCGACGATATCCGCATCTACACGTGCGGGGCGGCGCCCACCCCCACCGCGAGACCCCCGACCCCGACCGCCGCGCCGCCCACGCCCACGCCGCGGATCGCCACGCCCACGCCGCGGATCGCCACGCCGACGCCTCCGGGGGCGGTCCCGACGCCCACGGCGGTGTCGACCGGACCGGGCAGCGGCTACCTCGGCGACGCGGACGGCAACCGCTTCGTGAACGTGGCGGACTTCACCGTGACGCGCAACAACTATTACAAGGACTACACCTGCATCCCGGTGGAGACGTGCGGCGGCCTCGGCGACGCCGACCGCAACAACTTCGTGAACGTGGCGGATTTCACTGTGACCCGCAACAACTATTACTTTGACTATACGGGCTTGCCGCCCTACTGCACGACGAGCACCGCCTGCGGGAAGGCGCCCGCGCTCGCCGTTTTTGCGGGCCGGGAGGCGCCGACCATGACTCTCAATCCCGTCGCCGCGGCGGTGGCCCCGGGCGCTCAGCAAACCGTGGCGGTCGGGGTCGACACGGCGGGAGCGGCCGCGCGCTCCGCCGGCGCCCGTCTCGCCTTCGACCCGGCGATTCTCCAGGTCGTCTCCGTCGTTGTCGACAGCTCCGCCTGGAACGACCAGCGGGTCGAGCAATACAGCAATGCGGAAGGCTGGATCAACGGCGCCTCGCCGGTGAGCTTCAGCGGCAACCCGCTGATCACCAACATCAACGACGCCGACGGCAACCCCATCTTCGGCCGGCCGGCGGCGAGCGGGATGCTGACGGTGGCGGGGGCCGCGCTGGGCGGCGGGTATACCCCGGGCGATTACAACGGGGACGGCACCGCCGATATCGCCGTCTACCGGGGGAGCACCGGGTTGTGGACGGTCAAGGGCGTCACCCGGGTCTACGTTGAATCCGGGGCTATCCCCGTGCCGGCCGACTACGACGGGGACCGGAAGGCCGACATCGCCGTTTTCAAGGAGACGATGTGGGCGGTGCGCGACGTCACTCGGGTCTTCTTCGGGTCGAGCGGGACCGACCTGCCGGTCCCGGCCGATTTCAACGGAGACGGCAGTTGCGATTACGGGGTCTTCAAAACCGACGGCCAATGGGCGGTCAAAGACATCACCCGGACCTATCTCGGCACCGCGGGGGATATCCCGGTGACAAGATAAGACGTAAGGCAGAAGGAAGGAGCGGGAACTGGAAAGTAGATTGTTCCGTCATAAGATGCGACGCATCCGCGTCGCATCTTACGCGGAACAATCTAAGAAAAAATCGCCTGCGATAGCATCAATGTGAGAGCAGCCTTTGCTTGCATCCCGAATTCTTCTTCGGGACCGGCCGTGATC
>JAPLSK010000009.1 GCA_026398675.1 bacterium
TCCCGGGAACGGATAAAAGCGCCCCGTCGTATGGAATTGCGGACACGCCCCGACTTCGCAAGGAGACACCGGTATGCGCAGAACGTCCATCCTCACCGCCCTCTTGCTTCTCGTCGCCGCGGCGAGCATCGCCGAAGAGCCCTCGGGAGTGGACATCCTCCGCTCCATCCAGGAGGCCTTCACCTCGGTGGCGGCCGAGGTCGGCCCAGCCGTGGTTTACATCGAGGTGAAATCGGAAACCGAGAAGAGCCTGAGCTTCTTCGGCCCCTGGGGTTTCGAGGCGCCCCCCGAGCAGGAGGCCGCCGGATCGGGCTTTATCATCGACGCGGAGGGGTACGTACTCACCAACGCCCACGTCGTCGCCCAGGCCAAGGAGATCCGCGTGACCCTCTCCGACGAAAGGACCTTCGACGCCGAAGTCGTGGGGATAGACCCCGACACCGACCTCGCTCTGCTCCGCCTCAAGGACGCCCGGAACCTCCAGGTGGTCCGTCTGGGCGACTCGGACATTGTGCGCGTCGGTGAATGGGCGCTGGCCATCGGCAGCCCCTTCGGCCTCCAGCAGACCGTGACCGCGGGCATCATCAGCGCCATTGGCCGCACCAACATGGGCCTGGCCAACTACGAGGACTTCATCCAGACCGACGCCTCGATCAACCCGGGCAACTCGGGCGGCCCCCTGGTCAACCTGGACGGCGAGGTCATCGGCATCAACTCGGCCATCCGCACCCGGGGCGCCTGGACCGGCGAGTCATACAACAGCGGCATCGGCTTCGCCATCCCCATCAACATGGCCCGGCGGGTGGCCGCGGATTTGCGCGATAAGGGCAGCGTCGTACGCGGCTGGCTCGGGGTCTCCATCCAGAACTTGAACGAGGAGGTGGCCCAAGCCATGGACCTTCGGGAGACCAAGGGCGCGCTGGTCGCCGAGGTCCTGCCCGACTCCCCCGCCGAGGACGCCGGCTTCGAGGTCGGCGACGTGGTGCTCGAGATGAACGGGTTGAAGGTCAAGGACGCCAACGAGCTGAAGAACCGGGTGGCCCTCCTGATCCCCGACGAGCGGGTCGAGTTCCTCATCAGCCGCGACGGCGCGGAGAAGAGGATTGACGTGACGATCGGCGAGCGGCCCCCCGATCTCAACGCGTACTACGAGGAATCCCGGGGCACGGAAGGCGAATCGCGGGCCGTGGCCTCCCTGGGAATCGAAGTTCAGAACCTCGACCCCGAGCTCGTCAAGGAGATGGGGCTCGACGAGGATAAGGGCGTGGTCATCACCCGCGTCTTCCGGGACTCCCCCGCCGATAAGGCCGGCCTGCGGTCCGGTGACGCCATCCTCCAGTTCGACCGGCAGGAGGTCAAGGACGCGGCCGGCTTCGAGGAGATGGCGGGCAAGATTGTCGAGGGCGAGCCCGTGCTGGTGCTCATCTGGCGCGACGGGCGGACGACCTTCCTGGTCATCGAAAAGTAGCCGTCCCATCAAACCCATAAAAAAGGCGGGCCCCGCGGCCCGCCTCTGATATATCCCGCACGACTACCGGCTGATCACCAGCCTCTGGGTCAGCGATCCCGCAACCGTTTCAAGGCGGTAGAGGTAGACGCCCGAGGGAATTTCAGCGCAGTTCCAGGACGTCTCATGGCGGCCCGCGGTCAGCTCCGAGGCTATCGGCGTCGCAACCCGACGACCGGCCAGGTCGAAGACCGAAAGCTCCACCCGCCCGTCATCCGGAAGCGAGAACACGAAGTTGATGACCTCCCGCGAAGGGTTCGGATACGCGGCGTAAAGCACGAGCTCCGGCGTATCCGCGGAGATGGTAACCGTCTCCGTGGGGCCGAAACGTGATACCACGCCGTCCGTGGTCGTCGAAAGTCGGGTCCGTCCCCCACCAAAGCGTGTAGGTGTCGAAGTCGGGGAGCAGCGTGTCGTCCCAGTCCAGCGTCGGCGTCAACGTGTTGACCACCGAAGCGTCCGTCGGGCTGACGAGGTGGAAGTACGGGCAGATGTCCACCGACAAGAGAGTCGGGCTCACCTGCGGGTCCGTCGTGGTGAGCATCGGCATATACTGCAGGTAGTCCAGCATCGCCGGGTACGTCTCGCCCAGGTCGGCACCCCAACTCACTTCCGACCAGGTACCCATGTTGCCCGAGTCGTCCGCGGCCCGCACGTCCACCGCACTGTCGCCGTCGAGATCGTCGGCGCAAACGTCCGAGGCCATGTTGAAGTCGGTCGCCACGGGATGCTCGGACCACCCGCCACCCGAGCCGTCATTCTCCCACCAGACGATTACGTTGTCGTAGAGGGAGGAGCCCAGGATGTCGGAATCTGTGTCGGCGTCCATGTCGACGGCGAAGACACACTGTGGACTGTCGAATCCATCCACCACCACACCCTCGGTCCAGGTGGTACCTTTGCCGTCTACGTTCTCCCAACAGGAGACATTGTCCCCCACGAAGGCGGCCACCACCAGGTCGAGGTCGCTGTCACCGTCCAGGTCCACGGCGTAGACCGAACGCGGGTTCGACACCGCGTCGGAAACGATGTGCTCGGTCCAGCTCGAGCCGGACCCATCGGTGTTCTCCCACCAAACGACCGTGCCGGCGTTCCAGGCCGTCCCGACGATGTCTATGTCTGAGTCGCCGTCCATGTCCACGCCCAACGCCCCGTAATACCCGCCCGTCGCGGTGCCGCTCACGGCGTGCGAGGTCCAGCTGCCGCCGGCGCCGTCGTTGTTGGACCACCAGGTCATGCTGTCGTTCGATCCCGAAGCGCAGATGATATCCAGGTCGGTGTCGCCGTCAACGTCGGCCGCGCTGACCTCCCAGGCGTTGGAGTAGCTGGCGATGGAATGGTAGGTCCAGCTGCCGCCGACACCGTCGTCGTTGGACCACCAGGCGAGACGGCCCGAAAACGGGGGCGCGCCGGTGGCGATGATGTCCAAATCCCCGTCGCCGTCGAGGTCCGCCGCGCGAACGAAACGGCCCCCCTGGAAGGTGTCGTCAACCAGGGTTTTCGTCCAGCCGCCGCCGGAGCCGTCGTTGGCCCACCAGGCGATCTCGTTGGACTCAGACCCGGTCCCGACAACATCCAGATCGGTGTCGCCGTCAATGTCCGCCACGCAGACACCGACCGCGTCGGTGAAGGTGTCGTCAACCACATT
>JAPLSK010000010.1 GCA_026398675.1 bacterium
CGGTCGGCAGCCCGCGGAGGGGCCGCCCTACGTCATCGCAACCGGGAGTGAGGGGTGAAGCGGCCCCCCTCTCCCTGTGGGAGAGGGATTAAGGGTGAGGGCTGCCTTATAAATAAACGGGCGGACCTTTAGGTCGGCCCGCGGTCCCTCTCCCCCCGTGGAAAAAAGATGTAGGGCGGCCCCGTAGGACGAGTCCTCTGCGGGCCGCCGCGGCGGGGATTAAAATCCCCGACCTACATTATCCCCCTCTCCCTTTCAGGGAGAGGGCCGGGGTGAGGGTCGGGTCAGAGAACTGAAAAAGCGGCGGGGATTTACCGGGGGCATAGCTCGCTTCGCTCGGTTAAAATCCCCGCCCTACATTCAGGCGCGCGGCGGTTGATTATATGAAGGGCGGGTGCAAACACCCGCCCCCTCTATTAACGCGACGAACCTACTCCAAGGAATCCAGTATATCCGCCAGGAGGGTGACGCCGTCGTACTCGTCCCACCGGCTCTCCCCGGCGACGTAGGAGGCGATTAGCGCGTAGCCGCCCGCGTCGGTCATCGTCACGCTGAACTCGGCCAGCGGCACGCCGTCGCTCGTGTAGTACACCAGGAACGTCTCGACGCCATCGCTGACCTGCTCCCGGGCGGCCACCTCCAGGTCGTCGAACCACGTGCCGTAGTTGTACAGGACCTCGTCGGTGAAATCCTGGACCGGCACGGGATCCATCTCGAAGAAGTACATCTCGATGTAGGGGGCGGTGAGGTCGTCGGAGTTGGAGTCGAATATGAGGGATTCCGCGTCCTCGTAGGTTTCCCAGCCCTGGGGGTAGAGGATGGAGAACCCGTCGCCGTCGTAGCGGGTGAGGGTCAAGCCGGCGCTGGTCCCGCCGCCCCCGCCGCCGGTGGTACCGCCGTCGCCTTTGTCGGGTGGGGTTATCGCCTCGGCGCCGCCCCCGGTGAAGCCCTGGGGAATCTCCACCGCCAGGCACGCCGCGACGCCCAGAACCAGAAGATAAAGAGCGAGTTTCTTCACGTCCCCCCCCTTGGTCGGCTCGGTGAATGAATCAGGACAGGATTGACAGATTATAGAGTATCACGGCCGCCGATTCCAGTAGGGCGGGGTTTCCTAACCCCGCCGTGTTACGCTCTCAACCTCAACCCTCACCCCGGCCCGTCGGCGCGCCGTTCAGGTCGGCCCGCGGGCGACCGTGGACGGTCGCCCCTACGTATTCGGGATTCATCGGGTTATTCCCCCGCCAGGGCCACCGCCGGCGCGAAGGAGCCGTCGAAGCGCCCGAGGGTGAACGTCCGCCCGTCGGTCTCCACCACGCAGGCCCCCCGCTCGCCGACGTCGTAGAGCCAGCAGCCCGCCGCCGCCAGCCGCCGGCTCACCTTCTCCGACAGGCGCCCCCGGTCCGGGAACACCACCCCGTGCCCCGGCGCGACCGCCGTCACGAACGTCCCCGACGTCCCCGAGGCCGAGCCGTGGTGCGCGACCTTCAAAAGGTCCACCGCCTCGGGCTCCCAGCGGGCGAAGAGCCTGCGCTCCCCGGGCGCCTCCAGGTCCCCGGTGAAGAGCGCCTCGAACGCCCCGTAACGCAGCAAAATGACCAGCGAGGCGTCGTTGGTCGCCGTCCCCTTGGGTCGGGGCCGGTCGGACGCCGACAGAACGGTGAGCTCCAGTTTTTCATCCAGGGTCGGGATGCGCGTCCCGCAGGCGGGAAAGCACACCTCGGTCCCGGAGAGCCGTTCGGCGAGGAGGTAGGAGAGGTACGTCTCGGTGGTCAGGTGGTCCGGCGGGCGGTAGACCCGCTCCACCTCGAAGCGTTGGAGGACGGGCGTCAGGCCCGAGCAGTGGTCCGAGTCGGGGTGGGTGAGGCAGACGGTCCCTATTCCGGTAAAGCCGCGCCGGCGCAGGTACTCCGCCACCGGCTCGGCATAGTCCAGGCCGCCGTCTATCACTATCCGGTCGCCCGCCGGGCTCTCTACGAGAACCGCGTCGCCCCGATCCACGGAGAAGAATGTCAGCCGCAGGCGGTCCGGCAGGTCGTCGCGCAAGAGGTGCCAGCCCCAGAGCGCGATTATCAGCCCGGCGGGAACGAGGGGAGCCCATCTCCACTTCCCCCTCCGCCAGAGCCACCAGGCGGCGCCGAAGAGCGCCAGGGTCGCCAGCACCAGCCAGACCGCCGGCTGGCGCAGGTCGGTGGTCATCAGGGGGACTTGGGCGGCCTTGCCGACGAGCCAGTCCATCCCGCGCAGGACCAGCGAGAGCGGCGTTCCCAGGAACTGCGCCCACATCGGAAAACCGACCGCCGAGGAAGCCGCGACTAAAAGCAGGTACGGCACGCCCAGGGCCAGGGCGATGCCCACCAGGGGGACGACGACCAGGTTCGTCAAGAAGGACAGGATGGGCACCTGGGCGAAGTGGAGTGCCAGGAGCGGGTAGAGGGCGAGCTGGGCGGCCAGGGTGGCCCCCAGGCCGTTGGCGATGAATAGCGGCACTTTTTTTCGCGTCATCCAGGCGGCCAGGGTCGGGGTCAGCGCCGCGATACCCACCACCGCCACGAAGGAGAGCTGGAAGGAGATGTCCCAGAGGGCGAGCGGGTTGAGCGCCAGGAGGAAAAGCCCCGCCGCGGCCACCGAGGTGCCCAGGTGGGCCGGCCGGCCCAGAATCCGCCCGCCGAGGAAGAGGCCGGACATGAGGCAGGCCCGCAGCGCCGGAGGCCGCGCCCCGGTCAACAGGGTGAAGCCGATTATCACCGCCAGGGCGAGGACGTACCGCCCCCGCCGCTTCAGCGGGAGCGCCCCACCCAGAAGGAACGCCAGGTAGCCCACGATGCCCACGTGGAGGCCGCTGACCGCCAGGATGTGAAAGATGCCGGTCTCGCGGAAGCGATCCAGGTCGCTCGGCTCGAGCTCCCCCCGGTCGCCGGTGAGAATCGCCCGGGCCAGCCCCACCGCCTGGGGATGGAGGGATTCCAGGGCGCGGTCGTTGAGCCACTCCCGCAGCCGCAGGAAAATGGTCCCGAGGTCGTCGCGGGTTTCCGCGATTTCGACCGGGCCCGCGTCGCGCGCCCAACCGGCCACCCCGTTCGCCCGCATGTACTCGCCGTAGTCGGGCACGAGCGGGTTGTCCGCCTCCCCGATCCCGTTCAGGTAAAACGCGCCCCGGAGGAGGTCCCCCGGGGAGAATTTCGGCCTATCGTCGCCGTACACGCCCAGGCTCAACCGCGCGCCGGTCAGGTCCGCGAGCTCGGGCGGCGCCTCGACGACCTCGACCCAGCCAGCGGGCCGCCGCGATTCCGCAAGCGAAGGCCACCGCCAGGCCCACCAGGGGTGAACGCGGCGATGGCGCTTTTATGTCTTGCGGCACGGTTATTTCTTCTTCGCGCGCCCGGCCCTTTTGTCGTGCTCCACGCGGCGGCGGTGGACGGTATCGCACACCGCGGCGTACTCCACCGCCGGGTCCAGTAGCCGACCCGCCTTACGGGCGGCGAGCCAGCGCCAGAGAACGATACCGGCCCCCACGAGGAAGATGACGATGGAGATGACCTGGTTCTTGGACAAGAAACCGCCGAAGGCCCACATGTCGTCCTCGCGGAAGCGGAGCTCCTCGATGAAGAGCCGCCAGGCCCCGAAGAAGGCGATGAGAACCCCGAACAGCAGGCCGTGGAAGCGCTTCCACTTCCGCTCCAACAGTATCAACAGGCCGAAGAGGGCGAACCCCGCCGCCGACTCGAAGAGCTGGGTGGGCAGGACCGGCGTGCCCGCCTTTATCCCGGTGAAGTTGAAGTTGTAGACCGGCGAGTTGTGGGGGAAGACCACACCGAGCCAGGAGTCGGTGGCCCGACCGAAGCAGCAGCCGTTGAAGAAGCAGCCGATGCGCGTCAGCCCCAGCCCCAGGGCCACGGAGGGCGCCATGATGTCCGTGATTTCCCAAATGGGCAGCTTCTTGCGCCACAGGTACACCAGCGACCCGGCCAGGGCGAAGATGAACCCCCCGAACAGCATCAGCCCGCCGTCCCAGATGCGCAGGAGCTGGATCCAGGGGTCGCCGTGAATCGCGTACTGGTCGTAGTGGTAGATGAAGTGGAAGATCCGGGCGCCCACCACGGCGCAGATGAGAATCACCAGGGAGAGGTCGTAGATGTGACGGTGGTCTATGCCCCGGTTGCGGGCCCGCTGGGCGGCCAGCATCATCCCCAGGAAGAACGACAGCGCCAGCATCAGGCCGTAGACCCGCAGCGTCAGCGGACCGATGGCGAAGAGGGTGGGGTGCATCGTTTACGCTTGCCCGTCGGGGCGGTTTCACGGTAAGGTTAACGGTAATCCTAGCCGCTGCCGGCTGAATAGTCAAACGGTTTACCCATGAAAGACCCCAGGCTCGGCATCACCGCCACCGTTCCCTCCGAGGTCGCCCTGGCCGCGGGGCGCACGCTGGTGGACCTGAACAACGTCCGCGTCCGCGGGGAGAGCCCGGAGCGCGCCGTCCGCGAGGCGGAGTCGGCCGGTTTCCCGCGCAACTCCTGCGCCTGGATCAAGGGCGTGTACGCCACCATCCGCCGCCTGGGCCTCTCGGAGGTCGTGGGCGTCAGCCGGGGGGATTGCAGCAACACCGAGGCGCTGCTGGAGATTCTGGCCGACGACGGCCTCGCCGCCGTGCCCTTCGCTTATCCGGAGAGTCGCTCGCCGGAGGAGCTTTCTCACGCCCTGGAACGGTTCGCCGACCGCCTCGGCACATCTCTGGGCGAGGCGGAACAGTGGCGCGAGCGGTTGGCGCCGATTCGGGAGGATTTAGGCCGGCTGGACGGGCTGGTCGTCGAAGGAAAGAGGCGGGACGCGGCCTACTTTAATCTGGCCCTCTCGGCGAGCGACTGGGGCGGCGACTTGGAAGGCTACGCGGCCGCGCTGGAGCGGGAGCTGGCCTCGGGGGAGGAGCCTCCCCCCGCGTCGGTCCGCCTGGCCTACCTCGGCGTGCCGCCGGCCTTCACCGACCTGTTGGCGCGGACCGCCGAGCTCGGCGCGGCCTTCGTCTTCGCCGAGATTCCCCGCCAGTTCACCATGCCGGGCCGCTCGCCCGACCTCGTCGCCCAATACCTCGCCTACACCTACCCCTACGGCATGGCCTTCCGGCTGGGGGACATCCTCCCCAAGCTGGAGAAGCGAAGGGTGGACGGCGTGGTCCACTACGTCCAGAGCTTCTGCTTCCGGCAGATAGAGGATATCCTCCTGCGGCGGCGTCTCCCTAGTGTGCCGGTGCTCACCCTGGAGGGGGACCGCCCGGGGCCGCTCACGGCGCGGGACCTGCTGCGCCTGGAGAGTTTCGTCGAGACGCTTTTATTGAACAAGCCCGCCGGGGGGTTGTGAGAGTCGCCGCCCGTCCCCTCCCCCCTCTGGCTTGTCCCCTCCCCCCTCTGGGGGGACGCGCGCTTACGGGTTAGGGGGAGGGGTGAAGCGGCGGGGATTGGAATCCCCGCCCTACGTCATCACAAATGGCGAGGCACGTGTTAGGGTGAGGGGCGGGGCGAGGGCTGCCGCCTGTCCCCTCCCCCCTCTGGGGGGAGGGTTAGGGTGAGGGGCAGGGTGAGGGCAACCTAAGAAAAAAGAGCGGGTGGGGACACCCGCCCCCACGTCGTCGTGAACGCGGGCGGTCGTCTCCCGCGCGACTCAATTTGACCTGAACCTTGACGACTCCCCAGGAAATTCAAACCGCCCCGCGGGGGACTACTCCACCCCCACAGCGCCTCTTCGTCCCCCAGAGAGGAATTTTGTTGCCTTGGGTTCCCCGATTTGCTATCCTCTATCTGTCTTATTGATTTAAACCTGTTGCGTTTTTTCTCAACTCTTCCGTATCTTATACTCGAACAACCGGAGGTTACG
>JAPLSK010000011.1 GCA_026398675.1 bacterium
GAAGGCCTTTCTGTTCAAAAGCCGCTTCGCCAGCACGTCCGCCACATCGTCCCATGCTGCGTGACGCTCTGCGGCCTCGAACCACAGGTGGAGGTCGGCGGGGTTTTCCGCGAAGTAGTCACCCAGGGCCAGGGCGGCGGAGTCCAGTCCACCTCGATCTCTCTCCGGTAGCGCGAGAAGCCTCTCCAGAGCCTGCCGTCCTTCTCCCAGCCCCCGGCGCCAGAGGAAAATCTGGGTCTCGCACCGGACTAGATTTTCCGGGCCGACCTCACCCGCGTCCACGGCCCGGGTCAGAATCCGGACCGCCCCCGCGGAATCCCCGGAGCCGGCGGCGGACTGGGCCTCGGACCAGGCATCCGCCGCGGCCGGCTTGACCAGGAGGAGGAGGACCCCTATAATTCTGCAAAGCTGAGGTGACGTCATGTCGTCCAGGATACGTCTGGTTTACGCCCTAGGTTTGATAACCGCCTACATTCTCCTGGCCGCCACCCACTGGCTGGGCGGAGCCAACGTTGCTTACGAGCTTTTCTACCGGCTGATCGCCTTCGTCGCGGTCGGCATCGTCGCGCCCCTGGTCTGGATCGGACTCAATCGGATTCCGGCCGAACCGGGGGCGAGCCTCTACCGGCAGCTCCTCGTCGCGGGCGTGGTCGCCGTGGCGGTCTTCTTCCTTTTCCCTGAACTGAAGGCCCCCGTCGGGTGGGCGGATGTCTGGGTCTGGGTCTCCAATGCGGTGGCTGCGGTGGGAGTGGCCTACTTCGCCTACCGCTTTCTGCCGGGTTTTCTCGACTCGGGCGGCATCACTGGGAGAATCGTCTGGGGGGTGCTGGCGGTGCTCGCCGTCGTACCCACGACCCGCGGTGTCGTGTCGGCCGGTCTGGCGGGGATGCTGACCTGGGCGGCGGGGAGCTTCTGGCCGGCCGCCGCGCTTTTCACCGCCCTCTTCGCCACCTTCGACTGTGGTGTGTCCGCGGAGGGACTCTCCTCGACCGGACCCTGGTTAATCGTCGCTCTGGCCGTTCTGGTTCCCCTCGTCCTCGTGACCATTCGCGGCGTTTTTGCGCAGAAATCTGGCAAAAAGGATGAAGCCGACCCGCTCGGTAACGTAAACCCCGAGGTAGATGAGCATCACCATCAGCGCGGCGGAGTAGTCGTTCCGCACCAGCCCGGCCAGGAGGAAGCCGCCGGCGAAGAGCGCCGAGGCCAGGGCGAATAACAGGTAGCTCGAACGCCGGCTCCCGAAATAAAAGCGGTGGTTAGCCAGGGTCAACAGCACTACCCCTCCGCCCAGAAGCGCCCACTCGTAAAGGCTCAACGTCCCTCCAGCAGTTCCTTGTAAACCCCTTCGAGCCGATCCAGATACACTTCCAGCCTCCAGCGCCGCTCGGCTGTCCGCCGGGCGGTTTCACCCATCCTGTCCGCCGGTCCGGGTCGAGCGGCGAGGCGCCTCATCGCCCGGGCCAGACTCCGGGGGTCGCGGCGGGGGACCAGGAATCCCGTCCGGCCGTGCTCGACGAGCTCGGGGATCCCGCCCACGGCGGTGGCGACCGCCGGGAGCCCGGCGGCGAAACCTTCCCGCAGGGACAGAGGCAGCGATTCGCGCAGGCTGGGGAGAACCAGGGCGTTCACGTGCCTGAGCAGCGCCGGCATATCCCGTTGAAAGCCGAGGAACTTGACCCGGCCGGTCACGCCGAGGCGGTCGGCCATCCGCTCCAGGGCGCGCCGGGCAGGGCCGTCGCCGGCGATCCAAACATCAAAGGGGCTGTCGCCGCAGAGGGATACGGCCCGCAGAAGGTCGTCGTGCCCCTTGCGTCCGTCAATGCGGGCCGGAATCAGAAAGGTGAAGCGATCCCCGGTCCTCTCGGGTACGATGTCGAAAAACGCGTCCGGCAGCCCGGTCTGCAACGTCTGCGCCCGATGGTCTGGAAATCCCCACAGACGGAAATTCCGCCGCTCGTAATCGGAAACGAAGAGCAC
>JAPLSK010000012.1 GCA_026398675.1 bacterium
TAATAAATTAGACCAAAACCAACTAGCTATTATAAAAAAAATTAAAAAAAAATTTTTATTAGAACCACCCAGACGCAGTCGAGCCGCCCGGCGGCCAGCTCGGCGTCCACGAGGACGGCGACCCTCCGCCCCGCCAGGTCGTAGACCGTCAGCTCAACTCGTCCGTTTTCCCCCAGCTCGAAGCTGAAGTTCACCCTCCCCCGCGCCGGGTCGGGGTAGCAGGCGCCCAGGGTGGTTTCGCGGCCGAGGGGCGTCTCGTCCTCCGACGACAGCCGGACCTGGGGCGAGAGGTGGCGGAGCCACTGGGCGTCGAAGACCTCGAAGCGGTAGTAGCAGGCCGCGCCGGGGGCCCCCGTGTCCAGATAGGCGCCGGTTTCGGAACCGGGGAGGGGCGTATCGTTCAACCGCGTCCACCCGGCGTCGGGTCGGTACCCCGGCCCCAGGGTCTCGCCGGCGAAAGCGGTCTCCGTTCGCATGAGGTGGGCCGAGGCGTAGGACGCCCCCGAGACGGGCTCGACCAGCCGGTAGATGTTCACCGCGACCAGGCCGTCGTCGGTGGTTATCCGCCAGGAGAGGAGCGCCCCGTCCTCCGAGCGCTCGGCCCCGGCCGAGTCCCAGGCGAAAACGTCCATGTGCAGGCCCATCGCCGCGTCGTAAGCCTGGACGATTCCCCAGCCGTAATCGTTGTCCGGGTCGTCGGCCTGGGTGGCGGTGTCCATGACGGCCTGCCGTATCTTGGCCGCGGTGGCGTAGGGGTTGACCTCGCGCAGAAGCGCCAGCACCCCGCCCACCAGGGGGGTGGAGAGGCTGGTGCCGGAGACGAAGTCGTAGGTGTCGGTCGAGTCGGCGTCGGCGGCGTAGGTGTAGTGGCCCAAGGCGCAGACCTCGGGCTTGGTGCGCCCGTCGGCGGTCGGCCCCCGGGAGGAGAAATCGGCCAGCACGCCGTCGGCGTCCACCGCACCGCAGGACAGGATGCCGTCGCAGTCTGCCGGCGAGATGAGCGTCCCCTCGTCCGAGCCGTCGTTGCCCATGGCGTTGGCGTGGAGCATGCCGTTGTCCCGGGCCCAGTTCACCGCCAGCGCCACCACGGTCGTCTCCCCGTCCAGCTCCTCGTAGGAGTAGTCCCCCTGGCCTTCGTCGAAGTAGCGGTAGCCGAGTGAGGAGCTGGACACGTCCGCCCCCAGGGCCTCGCCCCACTGCAGGCCGGACTGGTACCAGTACTCCTCGTCGTGGACCTCCCGGGTGATGTCCTCGGTTTTGGCCAGGAGGAAGGTGGCCCCGTAGGCCGGCCCGATGAGCTGGGTGGGGAAGTAGCCGCCCAGGGTGCTCCACGTGGACGTGCCGTGGTTCCAGGCGTCCGGGTCGTCGCCCGGCTCGTTGTCCACGTCGTCGTCGTCGTTGACGAAGTCCCACTCGTCCTTCAGGTCCAGCCCGGCCAGGGCTTCGTGGTCGGTGCGGAAGCCGGTGTCCAGCATCAGCACCGTCACCCCCGCCCCGGAGTATCCCTCGTCGTGGAGCAGGTCCACCTGAATCTGCGTGATTTGCGTTTCCGAGGGGCCGTAGTCCAGGCTCGTCGGGCCGTAGGGCGCGTTTAAGGCCGGGCGCGCGTCGGTCAGGACGCTGGTCGCCGTGGGCTGGAGCCGGACCACGAAGGGGAGCCGGGCGACGGCGTCAATCTGGGCCGCCGTGGCGTCGAAGCATACCGCGTTGGCGATGGAGCTGGCGCCGATGCGGCGGGTGACGAGCGTGGTCACCGCCTCGTCGTAGGGCGAGTACACGGGCAGGTCGCGCTCGTCGGCCAGGGAGCCCGCGGGGCGGTTGAGGGCGCGGCGGGCGTACTGCTCCGGGTTCATTGCGGCGGTGAATGCGTCCAGGGCCGCCTCCAGCTCCGCCGGTCCGGCGTACCCCTTGTCGGCGAAGAAGGCCCAGACGCCGAGGAGCTCGTCGTCCCCGGCGCGCGCCATCTGATGCTCCAAAATCGGCGAAAGCTCGGCCGTCGCAAAAACAGGGAGCGCGAGGGCGAGGATAACCAGAAGGGTCAGGCGCTTCATAACCGCACCCCTTTAGACGTCGTTCTCCAAGCCCACTATAGCACGGGGTGGGACCGCCGTACAAGGAAGCCGATTGGCGGGTAGGCGTCCCCTCTATTTCTATGAGCCAGAAACGGGCCGTTTGCGGAGCCGTCCCCTCCGACGGCTGGTCGTGGTTTTCGCTGGTGCGGGTGCCCACACCCGCCCGATTCACACCCCTCACCCCGGCCCTCCCCCCAGAGGGGGGAGGGGGAATGTAGGGCGGGGATTCGCCGGAGGCGTAGCTCGCTTCGCTCGGTTTGCCAGGGGCGTAGCTCGGTTCGCCGGAGGCGTAGCTCGCTTCGCTCGGTTCGCTCGGTTCCTATCCCCGCCGCTTTTTCTAAGGCAGCCCTCACCCCGGTCCGCGCCTCGCAGGCCTCCCACGGGGAGAGGGGGACCATCCCGACCCTCACTCCGGCCCGTAGGCGAGCCTCCCCCCAGAGGGGGGAGGGAGAAATGTAGGGCGGGGTTTTCCCTTCGGGCGCAGATACCTA
>JAPLSK010000013.1 GCA_026398675.1 bacterium
TGATTATATGATTCATCTGTTATAATCGGAGGTCCCCAATCCGTAATAGGGGGTGAGAGGGAAAACAGGAATTACACCCCAAACCGGATTCACACGCAACCGCAGAGCCGACCCATGTTCAAGCTCCCCGCCGACGTATGGCCGCTCTCCCGCATCGAAAACGCCGTGGAGAAGGAGAACGCCGACATCCCTTCCCCCGAGGCGCGCCGACGGGCGCGGGAGATTTTCCTCTTCATGCTCCGCGACGCCGACCGCTGGTTTTCCTCGGGGCGGCGCCTCAACCGCATCCGCGCCTACCTCATGGGCCGACCGGACGCATGACGCATCTATGAACGTCCCCGACGACAGCGGGTCATCCTCGACCAGGGATAAAGTGTCGAGGCTCCTCACCGGGCTCATCGAGCGGGCGGAGCGCGAAATCGAGAAGGGGCAGCTCACCATCGCCAAGCCCGGCGACCTCCTCGACGCGGCGCGCATGCTCCTCGAGCTGGACGGCTCCGCGGAGAAAAAAGAGTCCGAAGACGTCGGCCGGGGAATCGTGGAGCGTCTGCGCTCCGAGCTCGGGGTCGGCGACGACGAGCCATAGGCCGGACGGCCCTTTTCAAAGTACGCACATGGAAGCGGACGTCTGGCACCACCTGCGGGGCCTTCCCCCGGCGAGCCAGCGGACGCTCCTTCGCTGGATTCTCCGCCGCGACCCCTGGCTTCTACTGACGAGCTGCCTCTACCCCGGACGGCGCTTCGAGCCCTTCCACCGCGAATGGCTCCGCCTGGCCGCCCGTGAGCCCCGGACGCTCATCCTGGCGCCGCGGGGCTTTTTCAAGACCACCGTGGTCACCGTGGGCCTCCTGGCCCACCGGGCGCTTTTTTCGCCCGAGGGGGCTTACCTCGTCGCCTCGGAGACCGGCCGCCAGGCCCGGCTGATTCTGGCCGAGCTGGCCTCGGTTCTCGCGCGCGAGGAGGTGGGGTGGCTCTTCGACGGCCCGCCCGTCCTGCGAGTCACCGGGGATTCGATCCACCTGAAGCGCCGCGGACGGCGGAAGGAGCCCACCCTGGCCGCCGTCGGGTCCGGACAGGGTCTGGTTGGCCGCCACCACGACGGCGTCGTCGCCGACGACCTCGTCGCCCAGCGGACCTCGTCCACCCAGCGCGTCCGGGAACGGCTCCGCGACTGGTCCGCCAACATCCTCGCCCCCACGCTCCTGCCGGGGGCCTTTCTGCACCTCGTCGGTACCCGGCACCACCCCCTGGACCTCTACGGCGGGGCGCTGGCCCGGGGCGTGCCGACCAACGAAACCGGCCGGTCGGCGATTCTGCCCGATGGCTCGCCGCTTTTGCCCGACCGCTGGCCGCTGGATAAATTGGAGGAGCGCCGGCGGGAGATGGGGCCGGTGGCCTTCGCCCTGCAGTACCTGAACGACACGAGCCTCGCCGCGGGGACTTTCTTCCGCCCCGAGTGGCTCCGGCGACGCACCGGCGGGCCTCCGCCTTCCGCCGCCACAATCGTCGGCGTGGACCTGGCCCTGGGCGGGGACGATTTCTGCGCCATCGTCGTCCTGGGCGTCGCGTCCGACGGCGACTGGCACGTCCTCGAGGCGGTGAGGTTCCGGCTGGATTTCGCCGCCCAGCTCGCGACCATCGTCGAGATGAACCGGCGCCACCGGCCCGCGGTGGTGGGCGTCGAGGCGGTGGCGTATCAGATGGCCGCCGTCCAGGAGCTGCGCCGGCGCCGCGTCCCCGTGGTCGCCCTGCGGCCAAGGGGTGGAAAGAGTTTACGCGCCAACGCCCTGGCCGCCTGGCTGTCCGGGGGCAGGCTCTGGCTCCCGCCGGAGCCGGGACCCCTGGAGGAAGAGCTTCTGGCCTTCCCCCACGGGAGCCACGACGACCTGGTGGACGCCCTGGGCTACGCCTGCGAGCTGGCCGCGGGGAGGGGATTCCACACCCAATCCCCCTCCCTGGCCGCGCAAAATTTCGGGTTCGACGACGACCCCCTCGCCGCCGCCCTTGGAATAGATTAACTCCCTGGGAGGACCCTTGCCCCTCTTCCGCCGCAAGGTGAAAAAGCTGGCCGCCCCGTGGATGGGCCGGCCCCGTTCCGTCAACATCCGCCCCACGCCCGTCGCCTCGGGCTCGCCGAACCTGGCCGCGCTCCGGCGGATGCGCCGCCACGGACTGGTGGCCGCCTGCCTCAACGTCATCAAGGGCCCCATCGTGGCCGCCGAGTGGGACGTGAAGGATCCGGACGCCGGGCTGGCCCGGGAGCTGGCCGAGCAGCTCCGGCCGCTCTGGCGCCGCCTGGTGAGCCAGGCGCTCACCGCCCTGGACTTCGGCTACGCCGGGTTCGAGCTCGTCTACGACGCCGCCGGCGACGGGGTGCGGCTCATGGAAACCCGCGCCCTGGACCCCGGTACAATCGAGGCGCTTTTGGATGGAAATGGTCGGGTATCCGGATTGAGGTGGCGCGGCGCCGACGGCACCGTGGACCTCGATGCGGAGAAGTCCCTCTGGCTGGTCCACTCCGGCGAGTTCGGCGACCCCTGGGGCGAGAGCCACCTCACCCCGGCCTGGCCCTTCTGGCAGGCGCTCACCTACGCCGTGGTTTACGGCAACCGCTGGCTGGAGCGGCACGCCCTGCCCCCCGCCGTCGTGCGCTACCCCGCCGAGCTGACCGTGGACGGCGAGGGCAAGCC
>JAPLSK010000014.1 GCA_026398675.1 bacterium
AAGGCACAGACGGCAATCAAGAGAAAGAGAAATATTTTCTTCACCTTTCCTCCTTAATGAGGGGTTTTGGTTTCCGGCCGGGACGAACCTCCCGACCAATTACAAATATAGCACGTTTTTTTAAGGGATTCCATGCAAAACGACAACGGAAAGCAAGGGGCGCCCGTCCGGCAATGAACAGGGCGGCCGCGCGGGCCGCCCGATATCGTTCGGTAGTTGTGGGTCGGTTACCTCTTCTTGAAACCTCTCCCTTCGATCTGTCTGTAACCGCCGATGGATCTTCCGTGTCTGGCGGTTCTCATGTCCTGGCCGTGCGCTTTCGCCTGTTCGTTGATCTGGTGATCCACACTGCGGCGGATGTGCTTGTCGTGGAGGTCGTCTTGCTTCTTCTCCTTCTTTGAGCCGGGCATACACTCTCCTTCTTGACCCGTTTGCTGCTCGGGCGTCGTCAGGGGGATTAGTTTTGTGAGCGATTTTTTTAAGAAGACGGGCGTTACGACGTACTCCGGAACCTCGGGGCGGCGGGTTTCAACGAATCACCTCCGCGGTGGTCTCACACTTCCCCCTATATATAGCCTCAATTTGGGCTGAAGGCAAGACAAGCAAAAGTCGGGCCAGGGCATTTTTTTTACGCGCATCGTCGAGGACTTGGGAAACGGTCCGCGTTGACTGACTCCGGGGGCCGTGCTAGCATCGGGACGCAAGAAAGGGGGCTCCGCCTTTGAAGCCGACCTTATCCGCTTTCATTACGCTCACCGCCGCCCTCGTGTTCCTCGGCCTGGCTACGGTGACGGCGGACCCGGTCGTGTTCACCGCCGCCGCCACGCAGCCCGCCTACTGGCGCTACGAGGTGGTGGTCGTCACCGCCGACGGCGCACCCACCGGGACCGAGCGGGTGGTCGGCGTCCCCGAGCTCAACGGCGAGGCGGTCACCGGCGTCTCGGGGCGAAAAGAGATCGAGTTCCGCCGGGAGGAGGGCCGCTGGGTTGGGCGCTGGGCCATGCCCTGGGACCCGGACCTGGGCGCCTACGAGATGACCGTGCGCGCCCTGGACTCCGCCGGCGACGAGCTTGGCTCGACCGCGACCGCGTTCAGCATCCGGGGAAAATCCCCGAACGGCAGGGTACCCCTGCCGCACTTCGCCGTCACCCTGGAGACCGACGCCGATTACTACGCCGCGCGTCTGGGCGGGCCGCGGATGCGCGTCCCCGGCTGGAAGAACATCGTCGCCTGGCCCGAGTACGCCGGGGCCGACTCGGTCTGGTTCTGCGCCGGGATGACCAAGGCCGCGCACCACCCCACCACCGAGCACCCCTGGCTCCAACGCGACCTGGACCTGGTCCCGGTGCTGGCGCGGGAGTGCCACCGGGCGGGGATGGCCTTCGGCGCCTGGATCGCCTGCTTCTTCCCCTATGGCGAGACACGCCCCGACATCCCCTACGAGTTCTCGCGCAACTACGTCGTCCCCGAGGAGCCGGGCGCCAAGGGTGGCTTCTGGACGACGCTCAACGCCAGCCTCGACTGCGAGCTGCGCAAGCGGCAGATAGTCGAGCTGGCGAAAAGCCTCCAGGCCGAGCCCCAGGTGGACTACATCGGCCTGGACTACATCCGCTCAGGCCCCGGCGGCTTCGAGCTGGTGACCGACATGGTGACCGATCTGGGCCTGGAGCCTTACGAGGGCTTCACCGAGCAGCCCCTCGAGACGCAGATGGCGTGGCTGGTGGGCGCGACGCGCACCGACGAGGGCATGAAGCGGCTGTGGCAGTGGTGGCGGGCGAGTAAGGCGGCGCGGACCCTGGCCGAGATAAAAGAGCGCGCCGGCATCACCAAGCCCGTGTGGTGCTTCGTCCTCGGCTGGTGCCACCAGCACGGACAGGACCCGCTGATGATGACCGACGCCGGGGCGGATTTCGTCGCCCTCATGCTCTACGACGCCACGCGCAACGAGTTCGACGGGCTGATGCGCGAGTGGCCGAAGGAGTACCGCGACGGGCGGACAAATCTCGTGGCCGGGGTCATCGCCGACCCGGTCCAACTGGCCAACCCGTACAACCCCGCCGCGCCCTTCCCCCTGGAGATGGGAAACCGCGCGGAGCAGGCGCTGGACGGCCTGGCCTCCTCCGCCGGGCCCTGGGACGACCTCATCGCCCTCGACCCGCACTACCTCGACAAATTCGGCTCCTTGCGCACCGACGGGCTCGTCGAGGGACTCTTCCTTCACGACCTCGAACGGATGGCCTACCGCGCCGGCGGATGGACCGTGGACGACTACATCGTGGCCGGGGCGTCGGCCATGAGTCGGCTCCGCGCCCTCACCGGCGACATCCCCGTGGAGATAAAGGTCGGGCGCCCGGTGGGTGTGGGCGCCTGTCTCTTCGACGTGCCCGTCGAGGTCACGAATCTGGGGCGGGAAACCCTGCGCAACATCCGCGTCCGCACCGAGCCCACGCGAAACGCCAGCATCGCCAAGGACGGGGCGGTTTACATCGCGGAGCTGGCCCCCGGCGAGACGGTGACGGTCACCCCCAAGCTCTACGCCTACGAGTATACCGAGGAGCACGTGATAGCGGCCAGCGCGTGGTGGGGCGGGGCGCGGCCCGCCGATGTGGCCTTCGCCTGCCGCTACCAGCTCCCCTGGGCCAAGAAGGAGGAGTAATGTGAGACTTGAATATCTTGGCGACAGTAAGGATTATTTGAAAGGTACTCTTCTTAAATACTTGAAGAAGCTTAACATGAAAATATTTGTTGAAGCTATGATAACCGATGGGGATTGGTGTGACTGGCAAAAGCGCCACTATCAGGCTCTTCTTGGTTGTAACTGCATAAATTTCAAAGAGTATTCTGGGATGAATGGATGTATAGATCTTAATCAAAAGGGAATTATATTTTGTGATCCTGACGTCGGCATATTGCCAAAAAGTTCAGGAAATAAACATTTTAAAATATCATTTTTAAATAATGCTAAGGGTAAGTTAATAGTAGTCTTTCAGGACCTAACGCGAACGAATGAATCTTATAGTGTAAAAACATGCAACAACAAGAATGTACTGTTAAGGAAAGTGTGCGAAGAGCTATCCAATATAAATAAATTAAAAATGATATTTCTTGATCTTTCACAGGTTGGATTCTGGTTTTTTACGACCGATAAGTATTATTGTTCCTTAAAACGTATACTTCGAAAGAGATTCCCAAGACGCATTCGTTAGGAATAATATTACAGCCAAGGTCAGCGTCCCCCTCTCCCCGTGGGAGAGGGCCGGGGTGAGGGCTTCCTTAGAAAAAAATGTCCCTGCACCATCCACCGGGCGAACTGCCCCCCAAGCTGGTAGAGAACTCCCGTTCCCTGCGGAGGAAGCTGACCCTCGCCGAGAGGAAGCTCTGGCGTCTCTTGCGGAACCGCCGACTGATAAAGGTCAAGTTCCGCCGGCAGCACGTCGTCGGTAATTACATCCTGGATTTCTTCTGCTCGGAGGCCGACCTGGCGGTGGAGGTGGACGGTGGGCAGCATGGTCTGCCGGAGCAGGCGGAGTATGATCGGCGGAGGGACGAGTTCCTAGCGGGTCAAGGGATAAAGGTTCTGCGGTTCTGGTGTAACGAGGTGCTGTCGAATACTAATGGTGTGTTGGAGGAGATAGTAAGGCATTTAAAATAAGGAAGCCCTCACCCCCATCCCCTCTCCCACAGGGAGAGGGGGGACGTGGCAGCCCTCACCCCCATCCCCGTCGGCGCGCCGCTCCCACGGGGAGAGGGGG
>JAPLSK010000015.1 GCA_026398675.1 bacterium
CGGTCGCCCTTGCCGGCATAGGGGTAGAGGATCTTGACCGAAAGCAGGGGCGGTTTAGTTTTTCCGCAGCCGCAGGCCGCCGCGGCCAGAAGGGTGATGAGCAACACGCCAATGACCCCGCGCCTGACCGGGGGAGCGGAAATTTTCCTCGGCACGGCCTCATTATACCTTCCCCGGGAGAACCGTCAACCCGGGGCCCGGCCGGGATTTGCTTTTCGGGTTCCCGGAATATGACCCCAGACGTCCCCGGAGGGGATTTTTTCGACCTTGACAGTGCTTTGTTATTATTCAAAGATAAACACACTAAATTTAATAAGCGGTCCAGGGAAAAGTTTCCCTGGAGGGATAAAATAAAAGATGGTCGGGCCGCCATTCTAAATTTATAGGAAGACGGCTTTTTTTCTGGACGAGGGCAAGAAGAAGAAAAAGGAGGAATTAATCATGCGAGCAAAGAGTTTTTTCGGTACGGGTCTAGCGGTGATGGTCGCGCTCTGGGCGCTCGGCTGCGGCGGGTCATCCCAACAAAGGCAGGGGCCGGCAGGGATCGCGAATGCCACCGTCTGCCTGGACTTGAACGACAACTACGTCTGCGATGCCGACGAACCATCGGCCCAGACGGGCGCGAGCGGCACTTATTCCCTCCAGGCGAAAGAGTCCGACCGATGACGATACCGTCAACACCGCCACCGGCGCCCCGCTCGGGAAGCGCTATGTCCTGGTTTCCGTGATCGGATCGCCCAAGGAGATCTCCGTCTTCAGCACGATTCTATCGGTGCAGACGGCGGTGGACGAGACAGCCTTGAAGACCAGCCTGGGCATCACCGAGGACGCCTCGCTCCTCGGCGGCTACGCCCCCGACGGGGAAATCGCCGGCTATGTCGCCGAGCTGACCCCGCTCTATGCCGACCTCTACGCCGGGGCCGCCGGGAATTCCGCCCTTAATCCGGCCCAGGTGGTCAGCCAGGTGGCGGAGACCATGATCGCGGATGCCACTTTTATTTCCGATTACGTGGAAGACGCCCTCTCGGAAGACCAACTCCCGCCCTCCAACGCCTCCACCACTTCCAAGACCGTAGGCGACGAGATCTTCCAGTCCATTCCCATCGACGCCGCCACCATGAGTTTCGGCATCGGACTGAACGAGATCACCCGCAAGGTGGTTTCCGGGGCCTACTGCCTGGAGGGGCTCCAGAGCGATCTCACTCCGGAGCTCTCGCTCTGCCAGAACACCCGGAGCTACCTCTTCCGCCTGGTGAAGTCGGAAAAGGACCTGCGCGACCTGCTCAACGTGGGCGGCGGGCTCGACCTCGGAACCACGGTGGTTTCCGGCTCGCTCGAGGGGCGATTCGTCGACGAGATGAAAAAAGATTCCTCCTCCATCTACGCCCTGATCAAGGCCGAGTACATCCTCTGCGGCTACAAGATTTTTGACGTCACCCTCAACAACCTCTACCTCAACGGCGACGCGACCCACGCCTCCTACACCAGCAACTACGAGGCCTTCCGCGCGGCCTGCGGCGACCGCTACCTCGACACCATCGCCACCGGCGGCTCCTACTACGGGCTCCTCAAGATCCAGACCGATAGCCTGGACCACAAGCAGGACCTGACCGTCGCGCTCGAGGGCAAGTACGGGAAGGCCGGGATCTCGGTGAGCGTGAGCGGCGACCTGAAAAGCAGCGTCTCCGAGGTGATCAAGAACGAGAACATCACCATCACGGTCGGCTCCCGGGGCGTGAGCCCCGAGTTCCTGGGCCTCGACAACGGGAAGGATCAGCTGATCGACAACCTGGATGATTTCTTCGACGCGGCCGACCAGTTCCTGGACGCCATTTCCAACTCGGATAACGAGTGCCATGACGACGCGGTAGCCTTTAAGAATTGCGCCTACACCGCGAGCTTCGCCGACTACGCCACGGTGGCCCAGGCCAACGTGCGGAACGCCACCCAGGT
>JAPLSK010000016.1 GCA_026398675.1 bacterium
GGAGCTTGGAGACTTCGAGGATGGACTCGAGCTCCTCGATCATGCGCTGAGCCTGGGTGTAGAGGCCGGCGTTGTGGATGGCGGACCCGATGGCCGAGGCCAGGGTGCCCAGGAGGCGGGCGTCGTAGTCCCCGAATGCGCCGGGCTCGTTGGACTCGCAGTCGAGGACTCCGATGACCCGGCCGCCGAAGGTGATGGGGACGGCGATTTCGCTGCGGCCGCCCTCGCCGCCGGGCTGACCCGAGATATAGCGGGACTCCGCGCGGGTGTCGGGAATGACGGCCGACCGGCCGGTCCGGACGACCTCGCCGGTGACCCCCTGGGAATCGGGGAAGCGCGCGCCGGCCATCGGCTCGTAGTTCAGGCCGACGATGGTGTGGACCTCGAGCTCGTGCCTCTCCGGGTGGTGCAGCACGACGGCGCAGTTGCGGTAGCCGAGCTGCTCGACCACGACCGCCGCCATCCGGCGCAGAATCTCCGCCAGCTCCAGAGAGCCGGCCAGCGCCTGACCGAAGGCCTCGAAAACCTCGATCTGGCCGTAGTCATTCTGGTCCGGGGAACGGCTCATCGGGCAATCTCCCGCCCCTCGACGCCGGGCGGTCGTGGGTATTCTCAATTAACGCGCGGCGCGGTCAAGTACCTACGCCTATAATATAATACATCTTACGGGTTTTGTCATCCCGGGAGGTCCGGCGGGCGTCCGCAACGGCGCCGGAGCACGGCGCACCGGGGTTTTTTTGATAACCGCAACTATTTGTGATTCATAGGGTTGAGCGCCGCCCGTCAGGCGAAGTGGCGGCTGAAGGGGCCCGGATCGGGATCGTAGGAAAACGCCGTGTAGTCCACCCGTGCCAGGAAGAGCCCCCGGGCCGGGGCGGCGGCGGGCGCCTGCGACCGGTCCCCCGATTCGATGATCCGGGTGATTTCGTCGGCCGCCATCTTCCCGCGCCCCACAGCCACCAGGCAGCCGACCACGGCGCGGACCATCCGGTGGAGGAAGGCGTCGGCGGTTATGACGAGCCGATGGCAGCCGCACCCCTCCTCGAGCCTCGAGCGGTGAGCCCCTTCTCGACGGCCAGGGCGTAGCGGGAATGGAAGAGGGAGCCGCCGGGGAGGAAGTAATACTCGTAGGTGCGCGACCGGGCGTCGCGGCGCGGGTCGAACCCCGGCTCCGCCTCGGCGCAGCGGAGGAGGCGGATATCCTCCGGGAGAAGGGCGCTGAAAGCGCGGAAAAGCGTGGCGGCCGGGTAGGCGCGCTCCGCAGTGAAGGACGCCACCTGGCCCAGGGCGTGCACCCCGGCGTCGGTCCTCCCCGAGCCGGCGACGGGAACCCTCCGGCCGTAGAAACGCGCCAGGATGCTTTCCAGTTCCCCCTGCACCGTGCGGCGCCCCGGCTGGAACTGCCAACCGGCGAAGTCGGTGCCGTCGTAGGCCAGCGCCAGGGCGCAGGTGGGGCTCACGCCTCGGACTCCCGTTCTCCGGCGCAGGCGGCCTCTTCGCCGCGCGCCACGGCCCCCGCGTCCACCGCGGCCAAGAGGGCCCGCAGGTACGCCGTCAGTCGGCCACTGCCCCGATAGCCCCGCCAGCCGTCGGCCAGGAGCTCCCGTCCCTCGGCCAGGCCGATCACGTACCCGTCGAAGATTTTTTCCAATCTCGTTTGCAGCCGGCGCCCCGGCCCGCCCGGCACCAGGGCGATGACGCCCCGGGGTCCGGCCCCGGCCAAAAGACCGGCGAAGAGGAAGAGCGCCAGAAGACGCAGGGAGAGGGTGAGCGCCGGGAGCGAGGCGTTCCAGGTCAGGGGTCCTTCCAGGGCCTGGGCCGCCAGGGTGAGGCCCCCGGCCAAGAGGACCAGGTAGGCTCCCAGGAGCAGGGCCCGAATCACTCCCCGCAGCCCGGCCCCCCAGATGAGAAGAGAGACCAGGGCCGCCCCGGCCAGGACGGCGAGGGAAATCCAGTCCCCGACCAGCGCGGCGGCGACGGCGCCGGCCACCGACAGCCAAACTCGCAGCGCCAGGCCGGTCAAGGCTCGACCTCCTCCACAGCGACGCCGGTCACCCGCCCCAGCACGGTGGTCCGCTCCACCCCGGGGGGGTCGCGCAGGAGCACCAGCCGGGCCGCGTCGGCGACCTCCTCGTCCAGGAAGGCGTCGCTCGCGCGCCACAGGCCGTCCACGTAGGCCTCGTTCCAGGCGTGGTAGTAGAGCTTACCCCCCACTCCGGAGACGAGGCCGATGACGGTAAGCGCCGGGATGCCGGCCCGACGGCAGAGGTCGGTCACCAGGGCGGCGTGCTCGGTGCAGTCCCCCCGCCGCTGGGAGAGGGTCTCCGCCGGTGTGAGCTCCAGAGTAACCGGGCTCTCGCGCAGTTTCTCGCCCACCCAGTCTACGATGTTCAAATAGGTGTTGTACGGGTCGCCCTCCGCGGTGAGCGCCAGCGCCAGCTCCTCCAGGGCGCGGTGGTACTCGGGCTCGGGGAAGGGCTCCGGCGGGGGGCAATCCGGGAAGGGACGGCTGCGCACGGTGACCCGCCAGGCTCCGTCCCCGGCGGGCTCCACCCGCTGGAAGGGGCCGTCCGGCGGAGGCGTGGTCCCCTCGACCAGAAGGACAAGCCGCTCGGTCTCCCGGGGGTTCGGGATGTTCCCCTCGGGGAAGATGGCCGCGGTGGCGGCCGGGTCCACCCAGGTCAGTCCGGCCTTGGCATCGGCCTCGTCCGCGGCGGGTCGGACGGACATCCCGCCGGGCAAAAGGGTGCCCAGCCAGACGCCCGCGGCGTCGAAGTAGCTCTCGCGCGGCGCGCCACCGTAGTCCACCGTATTGACCCAGCCGGGGAATGTCTCGCCGTCGAAGGTGACCTCACCCGGCACGCCACGGGTGTAGGTCCCCTCTACGACCTCGGAGTATTCGCTGGAGTACAGGGAAAAGTCCAGGCTCTCCCCGGGCTCCAGGTCGGCCACCACGAAGGAGAGTCCCAGTGAGCCGACCAGCCCCCCCTCCAGGTAGCGCTTGCCCACGCTCAGGCCCTGGATGCGCTCCACCTCGAGCACGTCCCCTGAGAGGGCGGCGTTTACGATGAGGATGTCCGCCCCGGAGACGGTGTAGCTGGAGGCCGCCGCCATCCGCCCGTCCGCGTCGTAGGTCTCCCGGCGGCGGGCGCTGGTGAGCAGGGGCACGCCGCCGCGCGACAGTCTCATCGTCGAGTAGTCCTCGATGTAGACCCCCCCGATGCACGCGCCCTCGGCAATGGTCTCCTGAGTGGTGTAGGAGTAGCCCACCTTGGCCTCGTCCACGTACATGGCGGTCCAGGTGGTGGCGGCGAGGGCCGCCCGGTAGAGGATTAATGCTATGACGGTTCCGCGCATGGGTGAAGGTCCGCTCCCCAGCGGCGTGGGTTCTGAAAGGGTAACGGTTCACATATTATAGGCGTTCCCGGCCTTGGTGGCAATTTCCGCCCGTGCCGTCTCCCCCTCTCCCTTTTAGGGAGCGGCGCGCCGACGGGCCGGGGTGAGGGATAAAAAAACGGGCGGGCACAGAGGCCCGCCCCTACGTCGGAACGAGGAAGGCTAGAAGCTCGCCTTGATGGCGCCCCAGGAGGTCTCCGTCACCTCATCGCCGGTATCGTACGTCTGCCAGTCGTACAGATCCCTAAAGTTTTCATCGAAAAGGGTATAGCCCCCGTTGCCGTAGAACCCGAACGAGGCGGATTCGCCGGCCCCCACCGGGTGAAACCAGGTGTCGAAATCTACACCGACCGTTCTGGCTCTGCCAACCGTAACAAAGGGCGAGAAGGTCTCGGCCTCGTACCGCCAGGGGCGGGCGGCGGAGTCGCACTGCC
>JAPLSK010000017.1 GCA_026398675.1 bacterium
GCGGGGATTTCAATCCCCGCCGCTTCCGCCCCCCTCCCCAACCCTCTCCCCAGAGGGGAGAGGGGGTTTAAGGCAGCCCTCACCCTAGCCCCGTTGGCGCGCCACTCCCCAAATGTAGGGCGGGGATTTCAATCCCCGCCGCTTTCATGTTCCCAACCTCAACCCTCACCCCAGAGGGGGGAGGGGGATGATCGGAGGCGTTCAGCGCTGGCCGGGGCCGGCGTCGAGGATGCCCCGGAACTCGGGCATCTTCACGTCTATGTAGGTCTTGGCGATGAGCTCGGTGACCCAGGTGGTCTGCTTCTCCTGCAGCCGCAGGGAGTAGATGGCCGACTCGGCCTCCTCGCGGGTCATCTCCTGGCGCTCGGTCCGATCCACGAGCTGGGTGATGCGCAGGCCGCCGCTCACCCCGTAGGCGGAAGTCAGCCCCCCCGGCGCCGTGACCGCCAGCTCCGCGCCCAGGGGGGCGTTGGTGGTCTCGATGACGCTCTGGGACGTCTGCCGGACCTCCACATCGAGGATGTCCTCGTATCCGGTGCCGGCGATGTCGGCCATCGGGTTCCCGGCGAGCAGCCGGCGGACGGCGTCCAGCGCCTCGTAGGTCCTTGCCTCGTCGTCGGGTGTGGGCCGGACGCTGAGCTGGATGTGGGCCGCGCGGACGTGGTCCTCGTCCAGGCGCTCGATGACCTTGGCCACGTGCCAGCCGTATCTGGTGCGCACGGGATCGGAAACCTCCCCCGGGGCCAGGGAGAAGAGGGCCCGGTCCAGGGGCTCCTCGAGGAAGCCCCGCTCGACGACGCCCAGGTCGGCGGGGACGTCGGAATAGGTCGCGGCGAGGGCGAGGAAGTCGCCGCCGCGGCGGGCGAGACCGGCGATGCGCGCCGCCCGGGCCTCGACCTCGTCCTCGGTGGCCGCTCCGGGCCGCACGTAGGCCGTGATGTCGCGCAGGGTGTAGACGGTCCGGCTGCCCGCGTCGGCCGCGTTCTTCGACAGGTAATCGTCTATGTCCTCTTCGGTGATGTTTATCTTGGCCGAGTAGTAATCCTGCATGAGCTGGGAGATGAGGTAGTCCTCCCGGGCCTGCGTGCGGTAGAGGTCCTCGAGCTTGTCGGGGGTGAGGCCGACCTCCGCGAGGGCGGCTTCGAACTCCTCTTGGGAGGCGTAGACGGAGCGCGCCTGGTTGATCTGTTTCTGGACCAGGGCGTCGAGCTGGGCGTAGGTTATCGCTATCCCCCGGCGCTCGGACTCCTGGACCAGCACGCGGTTGGCCACCAGGTGGGCGAAAATCTGTTTGGTCAACAGGTCGAGCTCGTCGGCCGAGGGTCGCGCGCCGATCTGCGCCAGGTAGTTCTGCACCGTCCCCTGGATCTCGGAGGCCAGGACGGCCTCGTCGGCGACCACGACGGCGATGCGGTCCAGCACGTCGGCCGCGGACACCGCGACGGCCAGAATCAGAAATACGACGGATGTGAGGCGCATCTTACCCTTCCGGCTCCTGGCGAGGGGCACGCCAGATGGTCTCCTCGGCCTTGGCCCACAGGCCCGCGAGCCACTTCTCGCGCTCCGAAGCGCTTTTCTCGTCGAACAGGATGTCGTGGATCCGGTCACGGACGAGGGCCAGCGGCGGAACCGTCTTTTCTTCCGGCTCATCCCGGATTAAAAGCAGGTGGAAGCCGTAGTCGGTCTCCACCGGCCCTCCGATTTCGCCGACCTTCAGGCCTTCGAGTGCCGTCGCCAGGACTCCCGGCAGATCCTCGGAGCCCTGCACCTCGACCAGCCCTCCCGCGGGGCCCTCGGGCGCGATGGAGAGCGAACGGGCCAGCTCCTCGAAGTCCTCCCCCGCATCGAGACGGGCGAGGACCGCGTCGGCGCTCTCGCGGTCCTTGGTCACAATCTGGTAGAACCGGAGCGGTCGGCCGCCGAGCTCGTCGACGTGCTCCCGGTAGTACGCGGCTATCTCCGCCTCGGTGATTTTAATCCGATCCAGGACCTCCTGGCCGACCACGGCCTCGTAGAGGAGATCCTCGCGGACCTTGTCGCGGAGCTTCTGTTCCCGCATCCGGGCCGCCGGACCGCCGGCGAGGATGACCTCGTCGTTGGCCGCCAGGGCCTCGTAGATGCGCTCCACCTTCTCGTCGGGGACGGTGATGCCCAGGTCCAGGGCCTCCCGGAGCACCAGGCGGCGCGTTATCAGGCGGCCCACCACCTCATCGGGGATCGGCGTGCCCGGATCGGCCCCCATCAGCTCCCAGGCCTCCTCTTGGGTAATCCTCTCCCCCTGGACGGTGGCGATGACGCCCTCGTCGCCCTCATCCCCGCCGCAACCGGCGAGGACGAACAGGGCGGCGATTAAAAGCATGAGCGGGCGGTGCACGTCAGGCCTCCGGTACGGTTCGCGACGCCTCCAGCAGGGCGTCGAAGAGGTCATTTACGAGCTCGTCGTCGTAAACCACGGGGTAGGTCTTTTTAAGCTCCTCGAGGAAGGAGTTGAAGAGCCCGGGCTCCGCCTCGCCCATCAGTTCGTCCACCAGGTAGTTGTAGACCGTGGGGTCGTTCTCCAGGGTGCGGTTGGCCGGCGGCAGGATGTCCACGACGTAGAGTATGCCGTAGCCCTTCACCCCGTCGCGCTCGCCCTCGATGACCGGGCTGATCCACCCCTTGCCGTGGTCGAAACCGGGCAGAAGGTAGTCGTCCGCGTCATCAATCTGGACGGACTGGTTGACGTTGGCGGATTTTTTATCCAGGGACTCGTCGCGGATGATGATGCGCAGGAGTTCCTCGGGGTTGTGGGCCAGCGGCTCGCCGGGGGCCCTGGTCTTCAGATCGGCCAGGCTCCCGATGGTCTCGGCCTTGGGGTCGTAGTTCGCCTCGTCAACCAGAAGCGCCCGCAGCTCCTCCGCCCGGTCGCGGTCGGGGAGAATGGCGAGGTAGTAGGCCATCCTCCGGTTGTAACCGAACCGGTCTATGGTATCCTAGTAGCGACTGCGGACCTCGTCCTCGGTGGGCCGGGGCTGGGTGGCGATGAAG
>JAPLSK010000018.1 GCA_026398675.1 bacterium
GACCTCTTCCCCGACGGCGCCTTTTTACGCCCCCGGCGCAAGAGCGAGATACAGCTTGTCGGTCGGCGCTTCACCTACCCCCTGGAGCTGGGCGACGTGGTGCGCAAGCTGGATTTCGTGGACAACGTCCGGGCCTTTTCCGACTACCTGGTGAGCTCGCTGCGGCGGGCCTTCTCGCGTCCCGACGAGGCGAGCTTCGAGGACTGGGTGGTCAACCGCTTCGGCCGCACGCTCTACGACCTCTACTTCAAGCCGTACACGGAGAAGCTCTGGGGCGTCCCGACTCGGGAAATTTCGCCCGACTGGGCCGCGCAGCGCATCAGCCTGGTCAGCCTATTCGACGTCCTCAAGCGGCTGCTGGCCAAGGGTTCCGGCGACGATCCCCGGACCTACGCCCGGGAATTCCTCTACCCGGAGGCCGGCATCGGTGAGCTTCCCCGCCGTCTCGCGGCCAGGGCCGCGTCCCGCGGAGCGGAAATCCGCCTGGATGCGGAGGTCGTCGCCCTGCGGGTGAAGGAAGGGGCGTTCGAGGTCGAGGTCGGGAAGGCCGGCGGGGGGTCGTACCGTGAATCCGCGAGCGCCGTCGTCTCCACCGTCCCCCTGGCGGAGCTGGTCGGTTTCATCGAGCCGCGCCCGGGGGCGGAGGTTTCCAGGGCGACCCGGGGGCTCCGCTCCCGCGCCGTCGTCTTCCTCCACCTGACGCTCGAGGGGGAAACGCCCTCGGACAACCACTGGATTTATTTCCCCGAGCCGGGGTACATTTTCAACCGGATCAGCGAGCCGGCCAACTTTTCTAAAAAACTGACCCCGCCGGGTTGGGCGGCGCTCACCGCCGAGGTGAGCTGCAACGTCGGCGACCCCTTCTGGCGGATGGCTCGGGAAGACCTCTGCCGGGGCGTTTTTCGCGGTCTGGCGTCGGTCGGGCTCTTGAAAAAAACGCCACGGGCCTGTGCCGTGTCCTACCAACCCCACGCCTACCCCCTCTACGACCGGGGGTACGGCGAGCGGCTGAAGGTCTGTCTGGACCATGTAAACCGGCACCCCGGCCTCGTCGCCACCGGGCGGCAGGGGCTCTTCCGGTATGGGAACATGGACCACGCGGTCGTCATGGGCCGAAAGGCGGCTTTGGCGCTCATGGGCAAAATGGCGCGCGAGGAGGCCCAGGCGGTGGGCACGACGCGGGAGTATTTTGGCTGATGCGGCGCCGACTCCTCATCATCGTAAAAAATTTCCCACCCTACCGGACCGAGCCGAACACGGCCAACCTGGCAAAATACCTCGGCCGGCAAGGGTGGAAAATAGACGTGCTTTGCTCCCTTCCCGGCTGGGGGGTGGACACTCGCGGCCTCACCCGCGACGAGGCCCAATTGGATGCGCTCCACCCGAGCACGACCGTCTTTGAAGTGAATACCGTCAATCCCGTCCGCGGTCTCGGGCTTTTACTGAAAGGGCGTGGAAATGCGGGGTCGTCGGGCGGCAGGCTGTCCCGGCGCAATGTCTCGCCCCTGGGCCGCCTCTTCCGTTCCCTGCTGCACGTCCCCGATTCCGAGTACTACGGCGTTGAAGAGGCTGACCGGCATTCCCTGGGTCTGCCACAGCCGCGACCTCTTCCTGGAGAACCCGCTCTACACCCCGTGGCTCCACTGGCGGCGGGGGCTGGACCGGGTGTTGGAGCGCCTGGTGATGCGGGCCGCCGACGCGGTGACCACGGTCTACCCCGAGGCCACCGAGCTCCTCCGACGGCGGTACGCCCGGCCGGGGCAGGTTTGCCTTCGACCGCAGATATACCGGACCGTGCGCAACGGCTACGACGAGGAGGCCTTCGCGGGGGCGGAGCCGGTTTCCACGGGCCGCTTCACCATCCTATACGGCGGTCGGCTGGCGGCCGACGACGCCGACGGGCGTACCGGCTGGTCGCTCCTGGACGGCTTCGAGCTGTGGCTGAAGCGGCGCCCCGGGCTCCGAACGGATGTTCGCTTAAAGCTCGTGGGGAATATCCACCCCATCTACGCGGAGGAGGTCGCGCGGCGGGGGCTGGCAGACGCGGTCGAGATTCTTCCGCCGGTCCCCCTGCGGGAGATGATCGGCCTAGAGCTGGGGGCCGACGTGCTCGCCATCATCCTGGAGGACTCGCCGAAGAACTGGTTCACCGCCGGGGGGAAAATCTACGAGAGCGCCCGGGCGGGCCGGCCGATTCTGGGCGTTCTGCCGGAGAACGCCGCCGCCCGGCTCATCCGGCAAAAAAACCTCGGCCTCGTCGCGCGCTACGGCTCGGCGGAGGAGGTCGCCGCGGCCCTGGATGCCCTCCACGAGGGCGTGACCTCGGGCGCATTGACCTACGGCGGGCCGGAGCGTGACGCCTTCGTGCGGGCGACCGGCTTC
>JAPLSK010000019.1 GCA_026398675.1 bacterium
AGGTGTTCCCCTCGAAGACGTACGAGACCGAGGCGGAATTGGTCTGGGTCTGGCCGGCGAAGTTGACCGCGGCGTCGTCCACCCGGGCGACGATCTCGATCGTCACCGTGGTGGGGGCGGTGATCTCGTCCCAGGTCACGCTCACTGTTCCGGCGGCGGGATCAGCGGTGCTGGTCGTCCAGGTGGCGGGGCTGACCGTGTGGGAGAGGTATTCCAGCCCCGGGATCGGCAATTGATCGGTGATGGAGACGTTGGTGTAATTCGGGTTCTGGAATTCGGCGGTGAGGGTGAAGTAGACGGTCTCGCCGATGGTGGCGACGGAGTCGGAGTCCTTGGAGAAGGACGCGTTGGCGGCGTAGGCCTCGGTCCGGTCCCAGGAGTAGCGGCAGCCGGTGGCGTTCCCTCCCGCGTCCACGCACTCGCCGACCACTTCGGCCTCGTGGATCAGGGACACACCACCCCCCCCCCACGTCGGCCGTGATCGTGTAGGTGCGGCTTCCGGTGGATAGGATCGCCCCTCCCCCGACGACATCGGTGGAGGCGAACCAGACCGTGTTCCCGATCACTCTCCCTTCCGTGGAGGCGAGGTTGGAGTAGCCGGCGGCGAGGGTGTGCTCGACCACCCAGTTATCCGCGGCGGTAGTTCCATTGTTGGTCAAGGTAACGTTGAAGGTGGTGGTCCCGCCGCCGAAAACGATCTGGGTGGCGGGGAGGATGCCGAGGTCGAGGTCGGCGTAATCCGGGGTGACGGTCTGAGCGCTGAAGGTGATCCCGTCGGTGACGTGAACGCCGCAGGTGTTGTCGTAGCTTCCGACCACGGAGCCGGAGACCGGCGGCGGGGGCGGCGGGTCGATATCGGGGTCAGTATCGCAGGAGAAATCGGACGGCTCGCGGTAGACCTGGAAGTAGATGGTCAGCGTCTCGCCCGCGCCGACGTAGTCGTTCCCGTCGGCGATATTCCCGCCCCGGGACGCGCCGGCAAATTTCAGCTGCTGCGGCCAGCCCCCGAGATCGAACGGTTCCTCCTCGGACGGGCTGAAGGTGTGAGAGGAGAACGAACTCTCGATCGTCGCCCCGCCCCCGGAAGCGTCGTAGTAATAACCCTGGGGGACGGTGTAGGTGAAGTCGATATTGTCGGCGGTGGCGCCGTCGTTATGAACATAGAAGGTGGCGAGGCCTTGGCAGGTGTCGAAGTCGGAGAGAGTGTGGGTCCCGGGGAGCTCGAAGTCCACCTCGGTCACAAGGTCCGTCAGATAATTCTTGCCCCCCGAGACGCAGCCGAGGCTCTGGCACCCCCAGGAGACGTCGACGCGGTTATAGGAAACGGCCTGGCAACCGTCTCCGTCCACGGTGGCGAGGAGGGTGGCGATAAAGGGGAGTTCCGTTCCCACAAACCAGGAGGCCACTTGGCCGTTCTGATAATCCGGGGCGGGGTTCGCCGACACATAGGTGACCGTGTCCGGAAGGGTGTCGGTCATGGTCACGAACTGGGCGGGGGTGGCCCCGGAGTTGCTGAGGGTGACCATCCAATACACGGTGTCCCCGGAGTCGGCGATGACCGGGGCGGCGGAAAGCGGACCGCCCGGATCCTTCGTTTCGTTCCGCCCCTCCTTGACGATCTGGACGTCCATATCGTTGAGGGCCAGGGTGGCCAGAGTCTCATCGGTGCACTCGTATTCGCCGCAGGGGGGGTTCGGCGTGCCGGTGAATGAGCTCCAGACCGCCCCGTTGAAATAGCGGTACTCCGAACTGCCGCCGACGTAGTTCGCCCCGACGGGGATGGCCTGCGCGGCGCAGAGGTTGTAGATGTGGGTCTGCCCGGTGTTCTTCACCTCGAAGTACACCGAGGCGTTCTGGCAGAGGTCGACCGCGACCGGGAAGGTGGTCACTCCGAGAAGCCCGGGGGGCGGGATATATACCGTCGAGGTGGCCCAGTTCGAGGTCTCGCAGTAGGCGGTGAGGCAGCCCCACTCGGCGTAGGTCCGGTTGACCATGTCGGTGCAGCCATCGACGGTGGCGGTAAGGGTCACCCCGACGTTGCCGCCGGGGAGGAGGTCGTTGATGAATCCTTCCCCGTCGAGGTCGGAGAGGCCGCCCCAAGTGGCGGCGAGCGACTGGAAATTCCAGGTGACGGTCTTGCCGGCGACGGACTCCGGAACCGGGCTACCGTAGTAGTAAGAGAGGTTGGTCGAGAGGGTGTCGATGATCACCACGTTGTAGGCGGCGCCGTCTCCCCCGTTCAGGAGGTTGATCGACCACGTCGCCAGCTCCTGGGTCGCGTAGTACTTTTCGGGCCGCTTGCTCAGCGAGATATCCGGGGTTCTCACCCAGAGCGGCTGGTTCGGGCCGGCGGAGGCGGAGGATTCCCGCGGGAACGTGCCGTTGTCGCAGCGGTCGTTGTACTCCACCCGGGCGTAGTAGGTGTGGATGTCGGCTGCGCAGGGAGAGCGGAGGCCGATTTGGATGGATCCCACCGAGGAGAGATCGCCGCTCCCTGAACCCTGAGCGGCAAAATCCCAGCGGAGCTCCCCCGGAGTTGCCGTGTCCGGCTCGAAGGCGGCGATGCTCCCGCTCTGGTCGGTAAAGGTCCCGGTGAAAGCGGTGGACCCCGGGAGATAGTAGTAGTTGTCGTTCCCGTCGCCGTCCGGGTCGAGGCCGAAGGCGGCGAGAAGATCGTAGGCGATATAGCCGTTCTTGGTGAGCGACATCGTGTAGGTATCGACGCCGCAGGAGTCGATGATCTGGGGGCCGGAGAGGGAGACCCCCACGCTCGTCCGCTCAACCGAGACCGCGATCCAGTTCGTCTCCACCCCGCAGCCGCCGCCAAGATCGAGGTCGGTCCGCTCCCAGGCGGAACCCACGGTGTCGACGGCGGTGAAGGTGTAGCTGACCTGAAGGGTGGTCGCGCTCTGGGGAGAAAGGGCGGGAGAGGAGTCGAGGCCGGAGAGGTCGACGATGTAAGTTCCCCCCGCGCCGCCGTTATCGGTGACGTAGGTCTGGTAGTTGAAGCTGTCCACGCTGACCTCGTCCAGGGAGGCGAGCGTCTGGCCGAGTTCCATGCTGCTTCGGAACGAGGCGGAGGACCAATCCGATGGAAGGTCGCCCGTCCCCAGGGTATAGGTGACGGTATAGGAAAGGTTGGTGCAGACCTCGGCCGTCCCGCCGCCGGAGAGCGCGACCGAGGCGACGCAGTTATCGAGATCGCAACCGGGGGTGTCCTCGACGGGAAAGGTGACGGAGGCGGAATCACCGGGGATAAGGCAGTTGAGGCAGTCGATGCCGGCGCTGACCGTGGCGGTATTGGTGTAGAGGCCGGGCGCGGGGCCGGCGCAGGGGTCGCCGCCGGGGGCGGCCATCTGGAAGCTCACCTGAAGGGTGTCCCCGCCGTTCAGGGTGAGGCCGGTCCAGGTGATCTCGCCGCCGGCGTCGGAGCCGCCGTCGGAGATGGACTGGATGTCCCAGCCCGCGGGATAATCGTCGGTGATGGTCGGCGCGAATCCGTCGGGCCCCTCATAGTTCACCTCGACGGTGAAGGTGATGGTGTCGTCCCCGTTGACCACACCGGGATTGTTCTTGCTGATGGAAAGCGATGGCAGGCCGGTCATGGAAATCGGGTAGACGGCGACCGGCGGAGCGAAGGGGTGGCCGCAGCCGTCGGTGTAGCGCGGCGTCCAGAGAGTGATCTGGGAGGAGGCGTTGGGGGGGCAGATGCCGTACGGCCAGCCAATGTCGCAGGAAAAATAGACCGTATCATTGGCGGGGACCGTCCCCACCGTGAACTCCCCGTTCCCGCTGTTGTAGGATGCCCCGATGACGTTGCCGATGTCGTAGCCGGTGGCGTTCAAGTTGGTGTCGAGGACGAGGCCGTAGGCGGGACCCACGGCGGGGTCATAGCCGTTGGTCACGGTGACCGTGATCGTGGTCTGGGAACAGTAATCGATCCCGGTCATCCCGGGGTCGAGGGCGAAGGAGAGGGCGGGGTGCTTCTCGACCAATTCGATCGTGGCGGTGGCGGTCCCGGGCGGAACTTCGGTCGCGGTGTCGAGGCAGACGGAATCGGGGACGGAGACCATCCCGGCGCAGCCGAAGAGCGCGTCGGCGTCGTTGATGATATCCGCGCAGGAGACCACCTGGGCGGTGAGGGCGATCTCCACCGCGGTATCGGGCGGCATTTCAGCCAGTGCCCCGATCTCCGCGCTCGTCCAGTAGTAGGTGTCGGGGCCGCCCCCGCCCTGGGGGGAGGGGTTGGCCGAACCAAAGGCGAGGCCGGAGGCGAGAGTGTCCCGGACCACGACATTCTTGATCGAGCCGAGCCCGCTCGACTCCACCCGCACCGTGAAGGTCACCCAGTCCCCGAGAGACGCCGGCTGGACGACCGGGTTCTTGATCACGTTGATGTCCCCCGGATAGACCGTAACGAACATGGAGTCGGCGTCGCTCTGCTGATTCGGGTAGGGGAAATCGAACCGGACCACCGCGTCGTCCTGCCCGCTTATGCCGTCGCAATCGACCTCCAGGTTGAACTGGAGGCTTATCGTCTGTCCCGGCCGAAGCAGTATTTCGGTCCCGACCCCGAAAAGGGCGTCCAGATCCCAGGTCAGGCCGTCGCTGACGATGGCGGGGTTGGCCCAGGGGCCGAAGAGCGTCCCCTGGGGGGTGGCGAGGACTGCGGAATCATTCTGGAAGACGAAGCCGTCCGGCGGCACCGTGTTCTCGATCACGATGTTTTCCGCGGTCTCGGTCGCCCAGGACGGGTTCTCGACGGCGATGTAGTAGGTGTGCGCCTCGCACTGGTTGGATTCTTCCGCGCCGGTGAGCGAGACGACCAGGGGAAACCCGATTTTGGGGAGAAGCAGGAAAGAGGCGAGAGCCAGAATGCCGCTTAATGTATTCCTCATCGGTTTCCCTCTTAGACTGTTCCGTACAAGGTGCGGCGCATCCGCGCCGCACCTTACACGGAACAATCTATAGGCCGCCTTGTGCCACATCAGAAGATGGTGGATAATGCGAAAGATCCCAGATTCCCGTATCTACCCCAAAGTGGATATTTTGTCAAAATAATTTTATCACACAATGTAATGCCTCAGTTGCGCGGCGGGCGCGCGGCCCGGAGCGGGCTGGCGGAGGCATGGCTGCCAAACGTAGCTTATTCGCTCTGGACAATGGATCGGCTTGACCGGCATCAGGAGGTATCCGAGCGGAACAGAAGGCGATAGACATCCGCCGCCGGGTTGAGAGCCAGAGCGTCCAGCGCGGCAGTAAGAGCTTGCACGGGGTCTTTGCTTCTTTTTTTTAGAGTCAACAAGACACTCATAAGCGTTTCGCGCGTCTGCGCGCCGGCATCGGACTGAGAACCGAAGCTGACCTTGCGGGCGATGACCAGAGGTCTCAATTCTCGTTCCGCCCGGTTGTTTTCAGCCGGGATCCTCGGATCCTTGGTCCAGCGATACAGGCGCCGGCTTTTTTCCCGGAAGATGTTCTGAATACGCTGGATCCCCGGATGCGAGGCGGGAGCGTCGATCGTTTTTTCGATTGATTTCCGGATTTGCGCGGCCTGCTGTTTGAACTGCCGTTTGGACAGAGGGTG
>JAPLSK010000020.1 GCA_026398675.1 bacterium
AGCGCCGGACGGTGGAGCGGATGACCCCGGCGTACGCCGCCGGGTCGCCGAAGCCGGTCAGGTCCAGGAAGCACTCGTCTATGGAGTACACCTCAAAGTCGTCCGAGAAACGGGCCAGGGTGGACATCACCCGCTGGCTCATGTCGCCGTAGAGGGCGAAGTTGGAGCTGAAGACGCGGACGCGGTTCTTTTCGATGAGGGGCCGCGTCTTGAAGTATGGCGCGCCCATCGCGATTCCCAGCGCCTTGGACTCGTCCGAGCGCGCGATGATGCACCCGTCGTTGTTGGAGAGCACCACCACCGGCACCCCCGCAAGCTCAGGCTGGAAGACCCGCTCGCAGGAGACATAGAAGTTGTTGCAGTCCACGAGGGCGATGCGTCTTGCGGCGACCCGTTGTGCGAGAGGCGTGTCCATCCCTATCCGAGGGCGAGCCGGTTCTGGAGGGAGCGCGCCGCGGAGAGCGCCTTGCCCTTCGGGTGGTTGTTGAAGTAGAGGAAGACCCGCTTCACCGGCCCGCTTAAAAGGCGGATCAACCGCAGAAGGTCGGAGTAGTCCCCCGAGAGCTCCTCGTCCAGGGGGGGGCCGTCGTCCGGGACTAAAGGCTCATCGCCCAGGGCGCGGACCCTCTCCACCCAGGGCTCCAGCTCCTCCAGGGCGTAGTCGTAGTCGTAGCGCTCCGCGTTCCCGCCGCGCCACCACGAGTCCTTCCGGCGACCGTGGAAGCGGACGTAGGCGGTGTCGGTGGTAGCCACGAGCACCGGCGGAAGAAGTCCCGGCAGCGCGGGCATATCCACCGAAACGTAGGTCAGGCCCAGTTCCCCGAGCATCCTCAGGGTTTCCCCGGTCAGCCAGGAGCGGTGGCGAAACTCCACCGCGGGGCATAGGCCGCGGAAGGCGTCGGCCGCGGCCCGCAGGTAATCCACGCTCCCCCCGTCGGCCTTGAACCGGTAGGGAAACTGCAACAGGGTGGGGCCGAGCTTCCCCGCCTCGGCCAGGGGCGTCACCGCCGCGCAGTAACGCTCGACGAGCCCCGCGTCGAGGATTCCGTAGTCCGACGGATGGGTGATTCCACCGGGGGCCTTCACGCTGAAGAGGAACCCGTCCGGCGTGACGGCGGCCATCCGTGAGAAAACCCGCGCCGGCGGGAGCCGGTAATAGGTGGCGTTCACCTCGACGGTGTCGAAGACCGGCCCGCGGTCCCCGGCGAGGAGATCGGTCTGGACCGCCGCCCCGGAGTACCACTCCAGCATCGCGCCGCGCGGCAGCTCCGGCGGGTAGTACACGCCCCGCCAGTCGTCGTAGGAGTAACCGCACGTTCCGACGCGGATTTCCATTTTAAAGCCGGTGTATCACGTTGGTCACCACGCCCCAGACCTCGAAATCGGCCTCCTCGCCGATCTCGATGGGGGGGTAGCCGTCGTTCTCGGCGGCCAGCAGCCAGCCGCCCTCGGTGCGCCGGAGCCTTTTCACCACGAGCTCCCCGGAGACCACGGCGATGACCACCCGGCCGTCGGCGGGCTCCAGGGAGCGGTCCACGATGAGGATGTCGCCGTCGTCAATGCCGGCCCCGATCATGGAGTCCCCGGCCACCCGGACGAAGAATGTGGCCGCCGGGTGCAGGACGAGGTGCTCGTTCAGGTCCAGCCGGTTCTGGATGAAGTCGTCGGCGGGGGAGGGGAATCCGGCCTGGATGTTGGATTCGGCGAGCGGGAGCCCGTCGCCCCCGCCCTGTCCCGGCCGGAAGACCTCGAGCTTGTCGTCCTTCTCCATGGTGCGCTCCTTTTCAGCCGCCCTGGATCTCCAGCCGGCGGTAAGCCCGGCGGACCATGAAAGCCGCCGCCAGGTTCAACGCCACCGCCCAGGCGGCCTGCACGGCCAGGTACTCGGGGGCCTGACCCAGGGGAATCATCCCGGTGTAGAGCGCGATCGGCGTGTACACGGCGCTGCGAAAGGGGAGCCAATCGGCGATGGGCCGAAGCCAGTCCGGGAAGAAGTTCAGGGGGATGAGGGCGCCGGAGAAGAACCGCTCGGTGAAGCCCTTGGCCATGCCGATTCCCCAGCCGGCCATCGTCCAGAAGGTGATGAGCCCGAAGGTGACGTCAATGCCGAACTGGACCGCGACCCCCAGGGCCGTGGAGGCGGCGAAGACCAGCCCCGCCCCCGTCGAGACCGGGGCCTGCATGCCGAAAACGAGGAGCCCGAGCACCAGGATGGGCACGCCGATGACGAGGAGGTAAAAGAAACCGCCGCCAAGGGCCTGAGCGTAGTTCATCCCCACGAAGCTCGTCGGGCGGTAGAGGTCCACGGCAATGTCGCCCGAGCGTATCCGCCGCAGTATCTGACGGTCTATGCGGGTAGCGGTCAGGCTGCGCACGACCCGCGTGAGGAAAATATAGGTGATCATCTGGTCGAGGCTCATCCCGGCCAGGACCTCGCGCCCCCCGTACACCGCCCGCCAGAAGTAGGTGAAGGTCACCAGAACCACCACGGCGTTCACCGCCTGGGTGATAACGTCGAAGCGGTAGGCCATTATCCGCTTGATCTCGATCCGGGCGAAAGCGATGTACTTCTCGAGACCCATCCCCATCCCGCCTGAATTCCGGCGCGGTGAAAGGATAGCATAAGCCGCCCCCGCCGGGGGACGAGGGGACGTAAAAGAAGAGGGACCCCGTGGGGCCCCTCCAGGGTTGGCTACGGGAATTAGAATTTATCCTTGATGACACCCCAAGATGTGTCCTCGACGGCGGAGTCGTCGGAGAAATCTTCAACGGTGAAGAACCAGGTGTCCTCATTCCCATTGCCAAGCACGTCTTCGCAGTACCACCAGACGTTGATGTCGCCGGCGTCGAAGTCCTTTTCCGGCGTGAAGCTGACGAGGCAGCCGCCGAGGTTCAGCATTGTGATGCTGCACTGGTCGGTCACCTCATCCCCGTCGATCACCACAATGACCGTGGGGAGACTGAGGTCGTGACCATCGTCGTGGAGCTCGAAGCTGATGGAAGTGTCGCCGTGGATACCGGAGTCGCCGGGAGCGGGATTCGCGTTATCACTGTAGGGCCCGGTGACGTCGTCGTCTACAACTACCCGGATCATCAGGTTGGAATCTTCCGTGAGCCACTCGGTACCATCGAAGTAGAAGCTACCGTGACTACTTTCCGGATCGGTGGTGTCGGCGCAGAAGTAGGGATGCCCGCCGCTCAACTTGACCACCGTGGTGTAGAACACGTCACCCTCGTTCAGGGTTATTCCGGCGGGGATGGTGTTGGTCTTGTGCCACCCCTCGCCCCCTCCGCTCCTGGAGGCCATGCCGCCGAGCTCGTCACCCGGGAGGCCCTCGTTATCGTTGTAGATGGCGAGGTAAAATGGGGGGTACTCCATTGCAGTGTCGTAGACATAGACCATGCCCATCGTCACGTGGCAGTCCGTCGGGGCGGTGAACTGAACGGCCCGGCTGTAGCTGTCCGGCCAGTAGTCGCCCATTACCCCGTTGTCCCAGATGAGGATCTGCCCGGCGTTATCCTCGCCATTCGAAATGGCGGGGACGATACCGGCCTCGTTGCCGACTACCGCGGTGCGCCCGTTCGAGTCCGCGGAGAGGGTGATTTCGTTGGCCCATGCGACGGAGGTGATGAGCACCAGCATCAGGGCGGCTAAGATTACCTTTTTCATCTCGACTCCTTTGTGTTTTTTACCCGGTTTTTGTTTTAATTACTGGATAGTGTGTCAACCGGTCGCGGTCTTTAATGGCAACAAGCGTGCCAGGAGGGAAATTTAGCCGAAATCGCGCTCCGCGGGCCGTTTCAGACCCGTCACCCGATTCGCGCCACGGCCTCCGACCGAATCTGCCCTACCATTTTGGAGGAGCCGGTTAAAATGAAAGGGCGCGGTGGAACCCTCCCCATCGCCCCCCCCGGAGTGGAGAGGGAAGT
>JAPLSK010000021.1 GCA_026398675.1 bacterium
TCCTTTGCCGACTTTTTGGAGCGCATGAAAGACCCCGCGGCCGCCGACCTGGTCCGCACGATTCGAGCGTGCGTCGCGGATGGGGCGGGAAGAGGCGTGGAGGGGGTCGTTCGACTCATCGTGCGCTCGCGGTGCATGCGGTGTATGGGGTGTTCGGGGGCTCACCGGCTTAGGCTTGCTGAGGTGCGCCACGATCCGCCTCGTCTTCTCCTGGACCCCCGCCTGTCTCCAGCAGTGGGAGACGAACAGCTTGGGCCCGTTGACGTTCTTTTCGCGTCGGAGCAGCTCTTCGGCGTTAAAGAGGGTCTGGTCTGTCCAATGAGGAGGCGCGGGGGGGTCCTGAGGAGAGCAAGCGTCGGGGGCGATGTGGCCTCAGCAGGCGGCAGCTGGGCAGACATGTCTATGAACAATAATCAAGATATCGGGGTCAGGGCACGGCATAGCGGGACGTACCGTGCCGCCGTTGGGGCGCGTGGGAGCCTGTGGGATCATCTGAAGCAACGTCTCGGTTGGAGTCACCTTCGCCATCGCTGGGTATCGGGTCGGGGCGGGGCGGGATAGGCTTTGGAGGCAGCGCGCTGCTTGGGGCGGGGTTGGGGGGTGGGGGGCTGGGGGCGGGGGTAGGGACCCCAGGGAATCGTTGTGGATGGGAATCGCCGTGGATTCCTGGGATGCTTGGAGCGGGGCTACGAGGGTAGGGAGGCTGGGCCTCGGGTAGGGGCCGATGCAGGCGATGATCGATGGGTTTAGGGTCTAGTAGTGGGGAGGGATCTTGGGGCTGTCGGGGTCGATGCTCGGGGTTTGGAGCATTGAGATTCCTGGGGAATCTATTTTTGGGATATCGCTAGTTTAATTTTCATATACAGGGGTATTTTCATTTCAGGTACAACTTCGATAAAGGTATATACTTAAATAGGCCCCCTACCGCCCTTCGTGGAGGCGCTTGCATGCGCGGCTGGAGCATGGCCGGCATGGTGGCCTTCGACCGGCCGGCGGCGTTTTGATTTTTCGGCGTCCGTCCCCAGTCGACTTAACGCAACCGCCGATACGAAGGGGAACCGGATCCATGCTCTTCCTCCCGCGCGTCGACGTCCCCCGCTCCGGCCGGGACCCCAGCACCTTCAGCACCGACCTCGATGGCCCCGCCGCTCTCGAGGCCCTGGCCCAGCCCGGCCACTCCCTCGTCGAGTTCCTGTGCAACCACGCCGTCACCAAGCTGGACCGGGACCACGACGCCTACTTCGACGAGGCGCCCTCCGCCACGCAGACCGCCGCGCTGCGCGCCGACGTCCTGAACAAGGCCTCGTCCATCGCCATGATCCTCTGCGGCGCCGGGCGCCCGGTCACCGTCAAGCTGGCCACCCGCCACGGCTTCTGCGCCACCAAAGGCAGACACAAGCTCTCCTTCCGGCCCTTCCTCCAGGGCGTCGCCATCCGGTACACCGACATCCCCAAGATCATCGCGATGCAGGGGCAGCAGGGGTTCTGGGACATGAGCGTGTACAAGGCCGCCGAGCAGCTGATGGCCGGCATCAACGGCGCCAAGGCGCGCGACGCCCCGCGGGTACTGCTCCCGGAGGAGCCCGGCGACGTCCGGTCCCACTCCCTCG
>JAPLSK010000022.1 GCA_026398675.1 bacterium
TCGCCGCGGCGCCCGCGACGACGCCGGGGTAGAAGATAATCTGCCGCAGGAGCTCGCGCTGGCGCTCTCCCGCGTCGTCCTCGGTGAAGAGGGGCGTCAGGTCAACTGTAGCCAGAAAACCATCCTCCAGCTTATCAGCGCCGTACCCCTCATCCCGGGCCACGGCGAAGATGCTCGCGATGCGCGCGTGGGCGTACTGGATGTAGTAGGCCGGGTTCTCCGACGACTGCTGGACGGCCAGGTCCAGGTCGAAGTCCAGGTGCGCCTCGGGCGAGCGTTCGAGGAACATGTACCGCGCCACGTCCACGCCGACCTCGTCCAGAAGCTCGTCCAGGGTGACGATGTTGCCCTTGCGCTTGCTCATGGAGACGATTTCGCCGCCGCGCTTGAGCGTCACCCAGCCGGAGATGAGCACATCCAGCTTGTCCGGCGGGACGCCGGCGGCCTGGAGGCCGGCCTTGGTGGGGAGGATGTGGCCGTGATGGTCCGGCCCCCAGATATCAATCATCAACTTGGTGTCGTCTTCTTCACCCAAACGCCGCCACTTGTCCAGGTGGTAGGCGATGTCGGTGAGGAGGTAGGTCGGCTTTCCGCTGGAGCGGACGATGACGCGGTCCTTCTCGTCGCCGTAGTCGGTGGTTTTGAGCCAAATTGCATCATCTTTATGATATGTCTTTTTTTCAATTATTTGGTTTGTCAAACTAATTTTATTACCTTCAAAAAGGTTTATTGGTGTCTCCTCTGGGAATATAAGCCACCGTATAACAGCACGATAATCGCTGCAATATAATTCATGCTCCCTAAATATTATATAATTATAATATCTCAAAAAATCAACCTTAATGAATCTCCTCATAGTGCCTTGCTGAAGAGAATATTGTCTATCGACTGCACCACTGATTCTTTCAATGACTTCTTCCGAATTCAGTTCTCTGTTGCTATTTTCTATTGCCATCGCTTCCTTCTCATCCGCTTCCCTCAGAACTTCAGCTACCGCTCCAACAGTATCCTTGTGATAGCTGCCACTATTAATCCAATCAATCATTTCATTTGTAACTTTCCATCCTCCATCAATATAATCATCCAGATTAGCCTTTAAAACGCTTTTCCCAAACTCAATAACCTGCGTGCCTGCATCGTTAACTAGGTATTCCTCGTTGACGTTGTGACCAACAGAAGCAAGTATGTTAGCCAATGCGCTGCCCAGGGCGGCGGCGCGGCCGTTCACCACCAGCAGCGGACCCGTCGGATTCGCGCTCACGTACTCCAGGTTGATTTTTAACGGCTTCTCGGCGGTCCAGCGGAAGGGCTCCTTCTCGGCGAGGATGGATTTTACCGGCTCGGCCTGCGCCCCGGCGGCGAGGTGGAAGTTCAAGAAACCCGGCCCGGCGACCTCGACACGGTCAACTAAATCCCCCAGAACCTTCCCCAACTCACCGGCCAGTGCCTCGCCGATTTGGCGCGGATTTTTCTTCAACGGACCGGCGAGCTGCAGCGCCAGGTTGCAGGCGAAGTGCCCGAATTTCGGCTCCGCCGAGGGGGAGAGGTCGAAAGCGGGCGGACCGTCCGGGAGGCCAAAAAGATTCCCGGCCGTTTGACCGACTATCGCCGTCAGACTTTTCTGTAAATTTTCTAAAGGCATAGAATCATTTGTGGTACGGGTGGCCGGTGAGAATGGTGAAGGCGCGGTACAGACCCTCGACGACGACCAGGCGCGCCAGCTCGTGGGGCAGCGTCCAGGGGCCGAGCGAGAGGGAGAGGTCAACCCTCATCGGATCGAGACCCACCGCGCCGCCGAGGATGACGTCCAGGCCCGGCTTCGTCCCGCGCACCCCGTCGAGCCACCCGGCGAACTCCTCGCTGGTGAGCTGCCGCCCCCGCTGATCCACCTGGATGGAGGCGAATCCTTCCGCGCGCTTGGCGACCAGGGCCACGGCGGCCCGCCGGCGGGCCCACTCCATCCCGCCCTTCTCCCCCTCCCTCAGGGGGACTTCACGCACCTCCACCAGATGAAAATTGCAGAAGTGGTTCAGGCGCTCGATGTAGAAACCAAGTCCCTCCCGGACGAAATCGCGCCGCGTCGGGGAAACGGTGAGCAGCCGGACGGTGAACATTTAAAGCCCGAGCTCCAGCTCCGGCGCGTCGCCCCAGAGCCGCTCGAGGTCGTAGTATTGCCGCACCGGGCGACGGAAGATGTGCACGACCACGTCGAAGTAATCCAGTAAAACCCAGTTGCAGTTCTCGAATCCCTCGCGGTGGATCAGCTTGACGCCCTTCGGGGCGAGGTCGCGCTCGATTCGCTCGCACAACGCCCGGACGTGGTTGTCGGTGAACCCCGAGGCGATGACGAAGTAGTCGCTCATCGCCCCGATGCTCCTCAGGTCGAGGGCGACGACGTCCTCGGCCTTCCCCTCGTCGAGGCAGAGCGCGATGAGGCGGACCAGCTCCTCTCCCTCGGGCGGCGATTTCCGGATAGTGGTCATCTCTCCTTTAGCGCCCGTTCCAGGGTCGCTATCTGGGCCAGGGCGTTTGGGTGTACCTCGAGCCCCAGGCCGGCGACGAAACCGGTGGTGTTTTTCAGACGCTTCACCAGGGCGGCGACGGGGTCGCGCTCGGCGGTTTCTCGAATATCCTCCACGCCTTCGTACGCGCGGCCCGGTTCGACGGCGTCGGCCAGCATCAGGGAACAAAGAATCGGCGTCGGCGACGGGTGGCCGATGGTGTGGTATCGGACGGCGAAGAGTACGCCCGCGTCGCGCAATCCCATGTCGTGGGCGAACTGGGCCGCCAGGGCGGCGTGGGCGAGCTTCCGGGGGAAGCGCGCCTCGATCTCGTTCAGGGGGAAATCGGGCGTCGGACCGGAGCCGTCGCGGTGAGAATCGTGCAGGATACCGGCCAGATAAACTCGCGAGGACATCGGCACACCGGCGACCGGCTCCTCG
>JAPLSK010000023.1 GCA_026398675.1 bacterium
GAGGGGACATGCGGTAGCCCTCACCCCGGCCCGTGCCTCGTAGGCCTCCCACGGGAAGAGGGGGACCCGACTCACACCCGCCGGTCGGTGGAGCTCCTCCCTGGATAGGTCCTCGTGCAACAACCGTCCCTTTTGTTCGCCAGAAGGAAGTAAAGTATAAAGAAAAGGGCGGGGTCGGTCAAGGCTCACCTCCCGTCCGGCGGCGCGTTGACGGCGGTCACTGGGGCGTGGTCGTCGAGGGGTCGGGTGGTATAATCGGCCCAGGCTTGAGCGTGAGGGGGGTAACTCCCCCGCTTTGGTGCATACCAGACACAGGTTCACAGGTGTGTGATGATTCCAGAAGAAAATAAACCCGAGGCCTCGTCGGCAAGTCGTCCGGGATTCGTTTCGGATTTGAAGCACATGCTGCGGGCTTTCAAGCATTACAACTACAGGCTCTTTTTCATTGGGCAAGGTATATCCGTCATCGGTACGTGGATGCAGATGATAGCCATGTCCTGGCTCATCTATAAGCTCACGGGTTCGGCCATGCTACTCGGCCTGGTGGGGTTCGTCACCCAAATTCCCTGCCTCGTGATCACGCCTTTCGCCGGCGTCCTCATAGACAGGTTTGACCGCCGTCGCATACTTCTCTGGACGCAGGGGCTGGCGACGCTTCAGGCGGTCATTTTGACCATCATCGTCTACACCGGCGTCGTCCAGATATGGCACATATTCGCCCTGGGCCTCTTTATCGGCCTGGTGAACTCCGTGGATATGCCCACGCGGCAGGCGTTCGTCATAAAAATGGTAGACCGCAGGGAGGATTTAGCCTCGGCCATCGCGATGAACTCGGCCATATTCAACGGCGCGAGGCTCATCGGGCCTCTGATCGCCGGATTCGTGATAGCCGGATTCGGCGAGAAGGTCTGCTTCCTCGTGAACGCGGTGAGTTTTCTCGCGGTCATAGTCTCGCTCGCCCTCATGCGGATAGATCACGCGAGACCGGAGAAAGGCGAAGTGAAGGTGTTCGCCGAGCTCAAGGAAGGCCTTTCCTACACCTTCCGCACTCCGCCCATACGATCCATCCTTCTCATGCTCTCGTTTTTGAGCCTCACGGCCATGCCTTACATAACGATCATGCCGGTCATGGCGAAGCTCGTGCTTTCGGGCGACGCACGCACCTTTGGATTCCTCATGGGCGCCATCGGCGTGGGTGCGCTGGGCGGCGCGGTCTTCCTCGCGTCGCGCAAGGCCTTCATCGGCCTGTGGAAAATCATTCCGATCGCCGCTTGCATCTTCGGCACGGGACTGATTCTCTTCTCTTTTTCGAGAACGCTCTGGATTTCACTCTTCCTCATGGTCGTCGCCGGTTTCGGGATGATGGCTCAACTGGCCACATCGAACACGGTCATCCAGAACATAGTGGACGAATCAAAGCGCGGCCGGGTGATGGCCTTCTATTCGACCGCCATGATGGGGATCCTCCCTTTCGGGAACCTTCTCGTGGGCGGCCTTGCGGACATCATAACCGCGCCGTGGACGATTTTCGCGGGCGGGGTCGCCGCCATTCTCGCTTCGATAGTTTTCTCCACCCGGCTCGGAAATTTCAAGGGGATTACCCAATCACCTCCCGCCGGTACTTCGCCCCCGCGCCGGAGTGAAATTGCGGTGGAAAACCGAGCGCAGCGAGCTACGCCCCCGGCGAAATGAGGGTGGTGCCGACCGGGGCTCACCTCCCGCCCGGTAGCGCGTTGGCGCCGCCGGCGGAGCCGTGAGCAGTCTCCCTAGTCCGGGCCGGCGGGACGTTGGCTGGTATAATGGGGCAGGCAGACAAGGGGTTTTCCCGGGGGGCCCATTTAAAACCCCTTGCCCCAACAAGGGCCTCCGCGCTCCGGGGGGCGACTTCCCCTTGGCGACCGACACGCCGGTGTGCTATCCTCCC
>JAPLSK010000024.1 GCA_026398675.1 bacterium
ACGATTGGACGCCCCAGTCCTCCGGGATAACCACCACCCTCAACGGCGTCTCTGTCTTCCGGGAAGACGGCAATTTGCACCTTTACGCCGTGGGGCAAAACGGCGTGGGGCTCCACTCCCCGAACGGCGGAGCGACCTGGAGCCGGTTCGACGACATGTTCGTAGACAACCCCCTCAACGCGGTGGCAACGCCCTTCAGCGCCGACCGGGTCATCGCCGTCGGCAATGTCTACGCCATCGTGGGCACCACCACCGGCACCGATTGGAACGTCATCTACCGGATTGGAAACCGCCTGGAGAGCGTGGCCGCCAGCGGCCCGTACCCGGCCTGGGTGGTGGCCGTCGGTCAGTACGGATTCATCATGCGCAGCCCGGACCACGGCCGCTCCTGGGCCTACGGACGCTCCGGCTTATCGGACAACCTCAAGGACGTCGCGCACATATCGGGGGACGACTTCGTCGCCTGCGGCGTCAACGGCGCCGTCATCAAATCCACCGACGGCGGTTACAACTGGACGGACGTCTCCGGTAACCTCCCCACCCGCAACTGGTACGGATTAGACGTGCTGGACGAGAACACCTGGTTCATCTGCGGGTCCAACCTGGGCATCTACTACACCACCAACGGGGGGAGCTCCTGGAGTCAGGATTCGACCGGCGCCAACTTCAACTTCTACTCCATCGCCATGCAGGATTCCTCCAACGGTTGGGCCGTGGGCGCGACCGACGGCAGCTACGCCATCGTGTACCGGAAGACGGCGGGCGCCTGGACCCGGTTTTCCACCGGTCTGGGCTCCGCGAACTGCGACATGCTGGACGTGGACGTTAAAAGCGGCACCCAGGCCTGGATGGTCGGCCAAAACGGGAGCGTCTACTATCTCTACTCCAGCGGCACCCAGTGGCGCAAGGTCTACGGCCTGGCCGACGTGGACTACCGGAGTGTGTCCTTCATGAACGAGGACGAGGGCTGGATCGTGGGCGACGAGGGAAACATCTACGCCTCGACGAACGGCGGCGTGAGCTACGTCTTCGAGGACAACGGGGCCCACGACGATTCACTCGATGTCTACGGCGTCTACTTCTGGGAAAACGCGCCGAGCTACGGCCACGGGTGGGCCGTCGGCGAGCTAAACTGCCGCCTCCTCTACGACGACTTCTCCCCGGTGGAGCTCGTTGACTTCACCGGCCGCGACACCGAAGAGGGCGTCCTTTTGAGCTGGGTGCTCGGGGGCGACATCCCCGCCGGGTTCGAGGCGTACCGGCGTGAGCGAGGCTCCGCGGATTGGGCCCTGCTGAACGAGGCGCTCCTCCCGTCGCAGAGCTCGCGCTACCTCGACCGCGACACGCGGGCCGGGACCATCTACGAGTACCGGCTCACCGTCGTCGAGACTTCAGGCGCCCGGACCGACTTCGGGCCCGTCGAGGTCCGCCGCGAGGGGCCGACGGACGCGCGCACCGTCCTCCACGCCGCCTACCCGAACCCGGCTGAATCCGGCGGCGCGGTGAACCTTATGCTGGAGCTCACCTCGGCGCAGAACGTCGTCCTGGCGGTGTACGACCTCGCGGGGCGGCGGGTGGCGACCCTGGCGGATGGGGAGCTCGCGGCGGGGCGGCACGCGATTGTGTGGTCCACCGCCGGCGTGGCGCCGGGCGTTTACGAATGCCGGATGACCGCCGGGGACGGGGTCTATAGCACCCGCCTGGTCGTGACGCGGTAGCCGAGCGGGCGGTCGGCGTCAGAGCGAGAATTGCCGCGCCAAGGCGCGCGAGGTGATAAGCCGAACCAATAAGACAAGGGGTTTAAACCCCTTGTAGAAACGCGCAAGGGGCTGAAGCCCCTTGTCTCAGACCAGCCGAGGGGCTAAAAAGACAAGGGGTTTTAACCCCTTGTTCAAGAAGACCGGCTTAGTCAAATAAAGGGCGGGACAAGAGCCCCGCCCGTGCAATGACGGCATTTCAGCCCCGACTGCCGATAATTCCAAAACTTACATCAGTGCGCCGCACTCCGAGCAGAACTTTACACCTTCATTCATCAACGTCAGGGCGCCGCATTTGGAGCACCTTACCTTTACGACCTCCCTGCCTCCGCTCACCGCCGCCAACATATCCTTGTGCTCCTTCTCGCGCCTCGCAATCTCGAGCCTCTCCATCGCCTCCTTACGCTCCTTTTGCTCCTGCTCGCGCTTCGCCCCCTCTATCTCCTCCTTATTCTCCTGCTCGCGCTGCGCCGCCGCTATCTTCTCCCTATTCTCCTGCTCATACTTCTTCACCCGCGCTATCCTATCCTCATCCACCTCGCGCATCAACGCCGCTGCATGCTCATGAATCTCCTGATGGCGCCTCTCAGACTCGCGCTCCCTCGCCATCACCTTTTGCTCCTTCTCGCGGCTCTCCATCATATCCTTATGCTCATACTCGCGCTTCGCCTTACTGTTCGCCACGGCTACAATAATGACCCCGATCCAACTGAGGAAAAGGCCCGCCGCGACGCCGACCCATGTTTTATTCAACCAGTTGCCGGCGATACAGCCGCCCACGACCGCCGGCAAGAAACTAAACAGAAACACCACACCAAACCAAACAGGAGCATACATGAGACTAC
>JAPLSK010000025.1 GCA_026398675.1 bacterium
TGACGATCGGTATGATCGTCGGCACCTACTCCTCGATCTTCATCGCCGCGCCTTTCCTCATCGGCTGGTACCGGATGACCAAAAAAGCGGCCTGATCCGCCCGCACGGCTCAGACAAGGGGCTTAAGCCCCTTGCCCTTCCATCCGAGGGTACGATGGAAGTCTTCAAGAAACTGGAGACGGCGGATCACGAGCAGGTAGCCTTCTGCGTGGCGCCCGCCGTCGAGCTCCAGGCGATAATCGTCATCCACAACACCACCCTGGGTCCGGCCATCGCCGGCATCCGCACCCTGGACTACCCCGACGAGGAGGCGGCCCTCACGGATGCCCTCCACCTCTCGCGGGGGCTCACGTACAAGAGCGCCACCGCCGGGCTGAACTACGGCGGGGGCCAGATCAACATCCTGCGGCAGCCCGCGGAGGGGAAGCGGGAGGCCGCTTTCCGGGCCCTGGGGCGCTTCATCCAGGGGCTGGGCGGGCGGATCATCGGCGCCCCCGACGTCGGCACCGGCGCACTCGACCTGACCTACGTGGCCACCGAGACCGAGTTCGTCGCCGGCGTAACCCTCTTCGAGGGCTCCTTCGATCCGAGCCTGGTGACCGCCTCGGGCGTGATGATGGGCCTCGGGGTCTGCCTGGACGAGACGGGCCGGGGGAAGGACCTGGCCGGGAAGACCGTGGCGCTCCAGGGGGTGGGCGCCGTGGGCGCCATCCTCGCCGCCAAGTTCCTCGAGGCTGGGGCGAGGGTCCTGGTCCACGACCACAGCCCGGAGCGGCTGGAGAGGGTCCTCAAGCGGATGCCCTCCCTGGTTCCCCGCGAGGCCGCGGAGCTTCTGGACGATTCGGTGGACGTGTTCTGCCCCTGCGGCAAGGGGGGAGTCGTCGGCCCCGAGACCCTGGAGCCGCTGGCCGGCAAGATAGTCTGCGGCGCGGCGAACTCCCAGCTCGACCCCACCTGGGACGACTACTCCCAACTCGCCAAGCGCGCAATCACCTACGCCCCGGACTTCGTGGTCAACTCCGGCGGGCTCATCAGCGTCGTCGGGGAGCTGGAGAACCACCCCGATCAGTGGGTCTTCGCCAAGATGAGGCAGATTCCGAACCTTCTCCGGGAGGTCTTCGCCCTGGCCGGGGAAGAGGGCATCTCCACCGTGGAGGCGGCGATGCGGCTGGGCGAGCGCAGGATCAAAGCCATCGCGTCCCTGGCGCACAGTTATGTGTCGCGCAAGGGAAAGGGGTAGGGCCTCCATGACCGAGGACCAACAAGCTCTTCTTCGGGGACAACCTGGACGTCCTCAGGCGGCTTATTCCCGACGAGTCGGTGGACCTGGTCAACCTCGACCCGCCCCTCAATACTAAGGCCGACTACAACATGCTCTTCAATGAGGTGGACGGGACGCCGTCGGCGTCGCAGTTCCAAACCTTTAAAGATTTCTGGCGCTGGTACGAGAACTCCGCCGGGGTGTACCACGAGCTGGTGACGGTTTTGAAACATTGATAGATCTTAACAGGATTTATCATTATCTAATACTTGATGGAGGCTACCGCATGAAATCCCTTACGCAAGAAGAGATAGACGAATTGATTAGCTGTCCTAAAATAATTTCTAAACCACCTAAATCACGGATGTGGCTAGAAAACGGTAGTCGCCGTAATGACATGGAGCTTATACATGAAGATAACTTACTAAGATTTACATGTTTT
>JAPLSK010000026.1:0-3361 GCA_026398675.1 bacterium
CAGACCTCCAACCTGATGAAGGCTGCCTGGACCAAGTTCAACGCTGCCCAGGCCCAGACCATCTCGGGCTTCTCCCAGGTCGGCTTCGTGAACGAGTATGGCTTCCGCGGGGCCGGCGTGCTCCGGGGCTCCATGGTCGACTCCCCCACGGGCATCGGTCTCCTGGACGAGGGCTTTCTGACCGAGTACAGCGCGCCCTTCAACTTCGAGGGCTCGCTCGTCGACTCTCCCACGGGCATCGGCGCCCTGCGCCGGCCGAACCGGAAGGGTCGCCGGATGCAGACCCGTCGGTGGGCTCCGTACCAGCCGCGCTCCTTGGGTTCCCGCTACCCCTCCAAGGGCAGCTACTCCCCCTTCTCGTCCCGTCTGGGCCTCGGCTCGGGCTCGGGGCGCTCCCTCAACTTGCAGTCCTTCACCTCCTCCGGGCCGATCAGCCCGGGCGGTGGGTACGGCGGCGCCTCCATGGGCAACCGCGGTGACGGGGGCTCCGGCTCCGGCGCCAGCACCTACGACGGCGGGTCCTACGGGGACTACGGCGGGGGCAGCGGCGGCGGTGGTGGTGGGGGCTACGGCTCCGGCTCCGATGGCGGCGGCGGTGGCGGTGGCGGTGGCGGTGGCGGTGGTGGCTACGGCTCCGACGAGGGCGGCGGTGGCGGGGGCTACTCCTCCGACGACGGCGGCGGCTACGAGGACGACATCGACGACGATGCGGACATCCTCGACAAGGATCTCTACGACGCCCTCTACACCCCGAAGACCAAGGTGGTCCGCGAGATCGTTCGCGAGCCCACCTACCTCCAGACCGCACCGACCTACGCCACGTCGCCCTTCATGCCCGCGGCGCCGCGCATGCAGTACGCCGGGGCCCCGTCCGCCTACACGACCAGCTTCGTGCAGGGCCTCGGACACATGGCCCGCTTCCACGGCATGAACATCCAGACCGTCTTCTGATCCTTCTGGCCCCTTCCGGACCACTCCCTGAAAACCCAAGCAAAACCGTCCACCGGCGTCGAGGATAACCACGGAGTTACAGTCTAGCAGACCTGGAGAACGTAGGAAAAACGCCGACGATCTCTTGCCTAACCCCTGGTCCCCCGATACCACCCATCTGAAACCACTCGCAGCGAGAGGGACTACATGAGCACCGTCACCCTCCCCTCGGCCGCTTCGGTCTCCCCGAAGAAGTCCCAGGGCAGCAAGACCTCCACCACCGCCGAGCGCGCCCGCCTGTCTCGCACCCGCGAGACCCAGCTCAAGGGCCTCGCCTGGACCGGTGGCGAGATCCTCGGCTCCATGGCCGCGGCCACCGCCATCGCCGGCTACAAGGCCGACGACCTGGGCCTCTTCAACGACCGCGTGGACGCCCGCCTCGTGGCCGGTGCCGGCGCCCTCGTGTACGGCCTGTGGAACGAGAAGAAGACCAACGTCCACGCCGTCAACGTGGGCTTGGGCATCCTCGGCTCCTGGCTCTACGACAAGGCCCACGCCTTCGGCGTGAATCAGGCCGCCAAGTCCGAAGACAAGGCCGCCGACAAGGCCGCCGAGAAGGCCGCCGAGAAGGCCGCCGCGGTCACCCCGCCCGTCGTCCCGGCCGCGACCGAGCCCACCCCCGGGATCGTCCTGGGCTACGTCGGCGGCGCCGACGAGCGCAAGGCCCGCAGGCTGGAGCGGATCAACCGCCGGCTCGGGAAGCTGAAGGAGAAGCAGGGCGAGATCGACGAGGTCAGCGTCCCCCGCTGGGCGGTCAAGCCGGCCTACTGGGCCAAGCACGGCCAGCTCTAGGAACCATCACCCGGGGGCGTGACCGCACCGGCAGCCTCCTACCCACACCTTCGACCCTTCGGGGTCACAAGAACCACAGAACTCGCAACCCCTGAAAGAGAGGATTCCCATGAACCCCATCGGCTCCGTCCCCGTCTACTACGACGCCCAGACCGGCGCCCTGTCCATCGACGACGAGGACGTGTCGGGACTCGTCGGCGGCACCCGCCGGCAGGACCGCATCTCCCGCAGGATCAACCGCCTCGAAGGCCGCGCCGAGCGCCTCTCGTCCCGCCAGCAGCAGGATACCGACGTGGCCCCGGCCGACGTGTATCAGGCCGCCGCGGCCCGCGGAATGGTGACCGAGAACCAGTTCAACGGCCTGGGCTCCGTGAACCTCGTCCAGGGCGGCACCGCCAGCCTGACCGACACCTGCAACCGCAACATGTGGATCAAGAGCATGGTGCTGGACTGCACCGTGCCCCAGGACGTGCTCGTCACCGGCATCTCGGTCGCCGGCCTGCCCATCAACGTCGGGTCGAAGGGCGCCCCGATCTCCATGTTCGCGAAGGACAGCACTCGCTTCGGCATCAGCTTCGGCCGCCGGCTGGCCCTCACCGGCCAGACCGTCAAGGTCGACTTCCTGCACGCCGACGCCGCGGGCGCGGCCGACATCGTCCTCGGTGGCCTCATCGTCGACGAGCTGAACCCCTACGCGATGCAGCGTTGGATGGAGCAGATGCTCCTCCAGGCCGCGGTCCACGGCTTCGAGGGCCCGGGCTTCTAGTCCTGGCCTCCCGGTCATCCGGGCTGCCGCGGGCAACCGCGGCGGACCGTGGGGCGGGCTCCCGCAAGGGGGCTCGCCCCTTCGCGTTATAGCCTCCCGTCGATGTCCTGGTATGGGCGGTGAACCCCTCCCCGCCCGGCCTTGAATGGGATACCCTCCTACCAGGAGCAGACCCATGGCGAAGAACCCTCCGAGCCGGTACGAGATCCAAGACCCCATGCGGGCGCTCGTGATGCGCGAGGCTGGGCTCCGAGACGGTCGAGGGGGGACGCCATCGGCCATCGCGGGCTCCCTCATGTCCGGCGGGATGTTCGACCCCGCCATCGGCCGCGCGTACCGGATCGGTGGAACCGAGGTCATCCCCAGCGGGACGCTCCAGTTCGAGCCCATCGTCACCAACCACGGGCAGGCCGACGTGGTGACCCGGTGGAAGGTTACGCTGAAGGGCACGGACCCAGACCATCACATCGCGGCGGGCCGTGGGGCTCACCTGCGGTTCTTGGTCGGGACCAAGATGGAGTCGGACTACATCATCCGCCGAGGGACCATCCACGTCCGCACCCAGAACCCGAACCCGAACCTCCTGGTCCAGGCCCTCGATGCCCTCGATCAAGGCGGGGCGGTGACGCTCTACTGCGTGGGCCGCTCTCTCGACGTGAAGGTGCTCAACGAGAACGCGGTGGCAGGGAACGACCTCACGGTCGACTACGCCATCGACGAGGCAGACTCGGGGCTCTCGATCTGGCATGACCTCCAGACGTACAACATGATCCTGGCTGGAGGGATCGTCGAGACCGGGTTCAACATCCCCCC
>JAPLSK010000026.1:3376-4935 GCA_026398675.1 bacterium
TCAACATCCCCCCCTTCTGTACCTCCTTCCAGATCATCAGCACGGCGGCCGTCCAGGTCCAAGGGTATGGGCCGGGTGCCGTTGCGATCTACAACCTCGCGGCCACGGCACTCCCAATCTCAGAGGAGATCCCCGTGTTCCCGGGCATCTACTATACCTTCACTCCGTCCGGGGCAGCCCAGGTGCTCTCCGTCCGCTACAACTGCTTCGGCTAGACCGTCCTTCGGTAAGAGAGGATTCACCATGATCATCGGACGCATCGGCAAGCGACAGCAGGTCGAACCGGAGCAGGATGCTCCCCTGGCCGTCCGCAGCTACCAACTCGGAGACGGCCCCGTGGTCAACGTGGCCCGACGGGCCGCTGAAGTCTTCACCGCCCTCGACAACGTGAAGAAGGACGACGACGAGGACGAGGTGGACCTCGAAGGGCTCGGAGACGAGGAGCTGGACATGCTGGAGCGGATGCTCCTCGCCAGCCCCACCGAGGCGTTCGCCCAGGTCTCGCAGCACTCCCAGGACCGCGAGTACAGCCGCGAGGCGATCCCGCCCCTCCCGGTGGGCAAGCACGGCTCGCGCAACGACGCGATCCCCTGGCAGGTGGGCGCGACGGGCTTCATGGACCGCCCGGGCTACCTGGGCTCCTACGGCAGCGAGAAGGACGGGGACCTCACCATCCTCGGGTACATCAACCCGACCGACGTGCGCCCTCCCACGGGCCCCGCCTACTACGGCTCGCGCATGGACGCCTCCTCCATGGTCACGCTCGGCAACGTGGGCGAGATGGAGGAGATGGACCGGCCCCTCCGCAGGATCCACCCCTTCAAGACCCGCTACGTGAAGAACGCCTGGGGGTCCAACCTCTACATGGACGGCGCCCCGGGCCCCTTCCGCGAGAAGCTCGCTCCCCAGAACCGGGTCTTCACGGCGAACATGCCTCCCGTCTTCGGGGGGTAGCCCATGTCTCCCTTCTATCCTCGACGGGATGCCACCTTGGCCCGTGAAGCGCGGCGTGCTCCCATCGAGGACGAGTACGGGGTGCCCGCCGACGTGTGGGCAGCTTGGGAGCCCGCATCGGCGCTGCTTTCCGATCGCCATGTCTTCAACGTGGTCCCGGAAGAAACGGCGGCTGATCCCGGGTGGAAGATCCTGCACCACGCGAACGAGCCCCGGGTCTGGTACGACGGCATCACGGCGCTGACGATGGGGCTCAACCCCCAGACGACGGCAGCTTGGGTCTCAGCGGGTCACGAGGCTCGAAGGGGTGGGAAGACCCGGCTGGCGCTGGTCAACGGCATCCCCCAAGTGTGGGCGGACGGCGTGGGGCTCATCGGGCATGTCGGCGGGATCTCACTCTACCCGAACCCGGTCGTCCCCTTCGAGTCCAACGACGGCGACCGGGTGGACGCCTGGATGCGGATGGTCCTCGACGACGACATGGCGCGGCCGGTGAAGGAGTACATGGACGTGATGGCCGAGCACAACGCCCGGCGCATCGCCCTGAAGGGGCTCCCGTCCCTGTACGACTCGGGCGTCCGCTACGAGATCGAGGGGAGTCCCGA
>JAPLSK010000027.1 GCA_026398675.1 bacterium
GCCGTCGTAGAGGACGGCCACGCGCCGCCCGGCCAGGTCGTAAACCGCGAGGGTCACCGGCGCGGCGGCGTCCGCCCCGCCCAGCTCGAACTGGATGTTCGCCGTATCCGCGACCGGGTTGGGGTAGGGCGCTGCGAGGGAGGTTCTGCCCGCCGTCGGCGGCTCGCCCGAGACCTCCACCGGACCCAGGAGCTCGCGATTCCCCTCGTCGTCGGTGACCTCGAAGAGATAGCTCTCACCCCGGCCGCGGTCCAGGTAGTACCCCCGGTTGCCCGGGATGGGGTTCTCGTTGAGCCGCGTCCCGAGGCCGGAGAGCGCGTGTTCACCGCCTTGCCGGTAGATGTAGATGCCCGCCACGTCGCCGGTGATGTCCCAGCCGACCAGGACGCCGTCGTCGGTGACGCTGGCGGAAAGGGCCGCGTCGCCCAGGCCGACCTCGTAGTCCAGGACGTAAATCTGGTCCGCGAAGGCGCCGTCGAAGGTGTCGTCGGAGTCCGACTTGAACCGGAGCCGGAGCTGGGCGATGTCCCCCTGGTGCTCGGTGAGGTCGCTCGTGCGCTTGATCCAGTTCCCCAGCGTGCCCGACAGGGTGTGCAGGGTGGTCCAGCTCTCGTCCTCCGAGTAGCGAATATCCACGTACAGGGCGTCCCAGCCGCCTTCCAGGTCGAACTTGCTCCACACGGTGAGGATGTAGTGCTCCGCGTCCACGCGGAAGGGCAGGCTCACCAGTGAGCAGTCGAGGTTTTGATCGTAGCCGCCGCCCACGTTGTTCGGCGTGAAGGAGTACCGCCCGTACATCGAGTCCTCGTCGGTCTGGCGCCAGGTGTTCTCCCCGTTGCTGGAGTAGCGCCAGAGCGGGTCTATGCCGTACTCGCAGTCCTCCCACAGGCCGTAGCCGGGCACGAAGAGCTCGAACGACTCCGCCAGGTCGTAGGGGTTGGTGGCGTGGATGTCGAGGTCGAAGGGGAGGCCCGCCGGCTCGGCGCAGTCCGCGTCCACTTCCAGGGTGAACTCGGCTTCGGCCTCCTCGAAGGGGGCCAGGTTGCCCAGGGAGTCGTGGCCTTCTGAAATTTTCACGTCGTCGGAATCGGTGGATAGGTCGGCGGTGACGCTCGTGGCGGTGACCAGGCTCATGTTGTAGAGGCGGCAGTACACGGTGGCGGTCTCGCCGGGCTCCAGGATGCCGTCACCGTCCTCGTCGGCGACCTCGTAGCCGTCGAAGAGGAGGCGGAGCTCGGGGTCGCCGACGACGCTGGAGACACTGGCGAAGGCGTTGATCCGCCCCGAGCCGTAGGTGTTGTCCTTGCCGGGGTCGCCCAGCTCGCGGGCGTAGTTTTCCAGGGCGGCCTTGAGCTGGACGGGCGACAGGGACGGGGCGGCGTCCAACAAGAGCGACACCGTCCCCGCCGTGTGCGGGGTGGCCATGGAGGTGCCGTTCCAGCCCCAGAGGTAGCCCTGGTTATCGGAGTACGAGCAGGAGACGATGTCCACGCCGGGGGCGCAGACGTCGGGCTTGGTGAGGCAGGGGTAGTCGTGGTAGGGGGCCACGTCGGCCCAGCTGACCGGCCCGCGGCCGGAGAAACCGGCTATCTCGTCGCGGATGTTGGTGGCGCCCACGGTGATGACGCCGGGGACGTCGCCGGGGCAGGTGATAGTCTCGGGGTCGGGCCCGTCGTTCCCGCCGGCCACCACCAGGGCCATCCCGCCGGCCAGGCAGCTCTGGGCCACGGCGCGCCAGGTGGACCGGTCGGGGTCCCAGCCGTAGTTCCAGCCCAGGCTCACCGAGACGGCGTCCGCCCCGTTGTCCAGCGCGTACTGCCACGCCTCCCAGACCGAGGCCTCGCCCTGGAGGGTGGCCCACATCCAGACTTTGAGGCTCATTATCCGCGTCTTGGGCGCCACGCCGCAGCTCAAGCCCGCCGAGCCGTCCGAGGACACCGAGCCGGCGCAGTGGGTGCCGTGGCCCTCGGTGTCCATGGGGTCCGGACCGCCGCCGCCCGCGCCGTCGAAGTAGTAACCGATGTAGTCGTCCACGTAGCCGTTGTGGTCGTCGTCAATGCCGTTGTCCGGCACCTCGTCGGTGTTGTGCCACAGGTGGTCGCGCAGGTCGTAGTGGTTGTAGTTGACGCCGGTGTCGGAGACGGCGACCAGGATGCCGTCGCCGTCATAGCCGTAGTCGTCCCAGACGAAGGGGGCGCCGATTTTTTCCACGCCCCAGGCGAGGCCGCCGTCGCGGTCGGGCGCTCCCACGCCGACCCACTCGTCGGGCCGGTCGGAGCCGGTCTCCACGCGCGCCACGTCGCCGCGCTCCAGAAGCTCCCGGATGACCGACGGCTTCGCCTCGCAAACCACCAGGTTCGTAATCCACAG
>JAPLSK010000028.1 GCA_026398675.1 bacterium
ACCCTAACCCTAACCCTAACCCTAACCCTAACCCTAACCCTAACCCTAACCCTAACCCTAACCCTGACCCTAACCCTAACCCTGACCCTAATCAAAAAAAAAAGGCGCACTGGCTCGCACGTCGCGGCGAGAGCCAGTACAAGCCCCCCCCCGACCCCTCCCATAGGCCCTTCCCCAGGTTTCCAGGCCCGTCGCCGACCACGCGCCGGTTACACGGCCACTGGTCTCCAAGCCACAGCCACACACTACGGGCTGCCCAGCCCCCCGTTCTGCACGTACGGCAACCCCGAGCACGTCGCCCCCTGCCCCGCCACGAAGAACGGCGTCCCCGGCGGCGGCGTGTACACCGGGCAGTAGCACGTCACGGGCAGCCCGTTGAAGGCGGGCCGGTTCAGGCACGCCGCCCCGTTGCACTCGGCCAGCGCGCCGCCCTGGTTGCACGTGATCGCGCCGCCGGGGAAGCCTTGACCCGAGCCGGGCGCCGTGTCGGCGGTCGTCCAGGCCGTCGGCGAGTACGTGGAGATGAGGTCGAACCAGCCGCCGTACATGGTGGGCCGCCCCGTCGCCGCGGACGGCAGCAGCTCCGCGCAAAACGGGGCGGCGCCCGGCAGGCACCTCGTGCCATTGCCGCACAGCTTGACCGTGGCCGCCCGCAGCTTGGCGTCCAGGATGTTGCCGATGGTCATCTGGTTGTAGGGCGAGGGCACGGGCAGGCCGTTGGGCTTGCTGGGCCCGGGGACGGCCGCGCGGATGGGGAGGCACCCGCACTCGGCGACGGGCGGGTCCGACTGGAACGACACGGTGCAGTTGGCGAACGCGCACACCGCAAAGTCGGACAAGCACAGGATCGTGCCGTCCGTCACTGGCTGAGGGTAGCCGGTGTATGTCTTGGCCCAGTCTGCGGTGGCCGGGTCAAACGGCGCGTCGGCCAGCTGCTGCACCGCGGCCGCCGCCGCCGCCGCCAGGCCGGCCTTCAGGGGGGGCACGTACTGCAGCAGGTTGTCGCCCGCGCCGACGGCCGCGCGCTTCAGGGTCTGCGTTTTGTTGACGAACAAAGGCTGGGGGTGGGGTGGATGGGGGAAGAGGTCGGTCACGCACGCCCCCAACGACAGCCCCGCGCTCGCGTGAGATAACGCACGCACGCACGGCATCCCTGCCCCGTCACGTGTCCGCGCCGCCGCCCCGACCCGCCGGGCAGAGCACGCCGCACCCTGCCATGAAGCCTCGACGCGGGCGCGCCAGGCGCGGCGCCGGGGCCCCCGCACCGTGCGGGCGGCGCGCAATGTGCCCCCGTGTGTGCGGGCGCGCGCACATCGGGGCACGATGGACGGGCGGACAGTTTCCCGCCCACCCGCGGTTTCCTCACACTCACCTGCGCGGCCGCGGCCGCGACGCAGGAGGCGAAGGCGAGCAGGGGCGTCTTCATGTCGGCGGCGCGGAAGAAGAGCGTCGTTTGTCGGTCTTGCGAGAAACTGTGGCGCGCGATGGATTGGATTGCACACACTGTCCCTCCTCGCATCATCACTCCAGCGACTTGACCACGGCCGTCCCGTTGATGGACAGCGTGCCGCCCCCCCCCGACAGCGGCGGCGGCACGGACGCCCGCAACAGGAGGCCGTCCCCGCGCAGGCCCCGCCACGCGCCCGTCCCCCCAACCACGGACGCCACGCCGTCAAACGTCACCGTGCCGTCGGGCTGGGCCGCGCATTTGGCCTTGGCGGTGCCCTCAATGATGCCCGGGGTCGAGTATACCGTCCACTCGACGTCGGCCACGCAGGGCGCGCTGGCGTTGGTGGCGCCAAACCCGCCGACCGGCGAGTAGACGACCTGCACAGTGACGCCGGGCGGCGTGGCGGGCATGCCGCCCACGGGCAGGCCCATGGCCGCACCGCTGGCCGACCGGGACAGGGAGGTCTCGTCCGTGGTCACCATGGCGGCCGACGCGATGGCGACCGGCCACGTCACCCCCAACCGCGGCACCAGCTTGCGGGCGACGACTTGGGCCAGCTTGGCGGCCAACCTGTTTTTCTGGGCCGCCTGGTACGGGGTCAGAGGCGCCCGCCCGGGCCAGGCCAGGTTGTCGACCTCGTCCGGGTCGGTCAGCAGGTCGTAGCACTCGAACTCGGACGGCTGCCGCCCCGTCGGGTCGTAATACTCGGCGAACTTCCAGCGGTCCTCCACGATGGACCGGATCAGGTTGGGCGGGACGGGGGAGCCAAAGTAGGCCGCCTGGCCGTACTGGAAGTCGTCAAACAGAAACACGATCTCGTCCTGGACGGCCGGCGCGGCCGGGCCTTGGATGACGTTGTTCGCGTACGACACGCCCTGCCAGCCGACAGCGGTGGCCAGGCCAGGCGGCGCGCCCAGCAGGGTGGCCAGAGTGGGGACAAAGTCGACGTGGGACACCAGAGCGTCGGACGAGACGGGCGTCGGCCAGAGGACGGGGTTGCTGTAGATGAGGGGCACGCGCATGGTCTCCTCGTAAAAGTTGAACATCTTTTGGATCTGGTTGTTGTGCGTCAGCTTCATCTCGCCGTGGTCGGCCGTTTTGACTGGGCGAAGGGGCGGGGGGGGGGGGGGGGGCAGGGGGGGTATTGGGGGGATGGGGCAACGTTGGGGGCCGCCCC
>JAPLSK010000029.1 GCA_026398675.1 bacterium
ACGTATCCCCCTCCCCCCTCTGGGGGGAGGGTAGGGGAGGGGGGCGGGGACGGAGCCCCGCCCCTACGTCATCGCAACCGGGATTCAAACGCGGCGGGGACTAAAGTCCCCGCCCTACATTTAGGAAACGTACCCTAGAACAGCATCTCGGCGCCCAGCGTGAAACGCCGCGGCGCACGCGGGTAATCCCGGTCATCCGCCGTGTTGCCGAAGGCCGCTGGAACGTCCGCGTCCGTCAGGTTCTCCAGGGCGGCGAAAAAGCGGAAACCGTGCGTCAGCTCGTACTCCGCCCGCGCGTCGAAGCTCCACACCGGCGGGATGAACTTCTCCGTCATCGTCACCCGGGGCGCGTCCGAGTAGTCGGGGTAGTAGGCCACGCGGTCGCCGGTCCAGCGCGCCGTGAGCTTAACCACCCCGGCGTCGTAGCTCAACGTCAACTGGTGCACGGGGAGGAAGGCGGCCCGGCGCTCCACCGTCGCCGTGCGCGTCTCGCCGCTCATCCAGTCGGAATAGACCACCTCGCTCCGCCGCTGGGTGGCGTCGGTGAAGGAGTAGCCCGCGCTGACGGATCCGAAGACGACCTCCACGTCCGCGCCGAGGACCGTCTGGGAGTCCACGTTCTCGGGGGTCCACCACAGGCCGGTTGCGTCGGGCTGCCAGGAAATCAGGTCCGCGGTCTCGCGGTAGAAGAGGTTCCCGGAAATGACCGGCATGTCGGGCATCTCCCAGTCGAAGCCCAGGTCGGCCTCCCAGGCCTCCTCAGGCCGCAGGTCCGGATTGCCGCCGGTGGGCCAGTAGAGGTCGTTCAGGGTGGGCGGGCGGAAGGCGGTCCCGCCGGAGAGGCGGAGCCGGACCGTGTCCAGGGTCGCGTCGAGGCCCACGTCGCCGGTCAGGCGCGTTCCGAAGGTTTTGTGTGAATCCGCTCGGACGCTCGCGTCCGCCGAGACGAGCCCCATCTCCACCCGGGCCTCCAGCCAGCCACCCAGGTCGTCCACCTCGGGGGTCCACCGGGTCGTGGTCGTGACGCCGGGGTCATCGGGAAATGCCGACCCCCCGCTCCAGACGGTGGAGTCCGCCCGGGCCGCGAGACGGCTCGCCCGGTAATCCGCCCCCACCTCGAATTCCACGGGCTCGAAGGGGCTGAACCGGCTCCAGGCCGAGCCGTAGTAGTCGGTCGTCCGGTAGGAGTAAGTATCTTGAGTGACGTAGAACGAGCGGTAGCGGGTGGAGTAGTCGAGCCCGGAGTCACGCCAGCCCAGGTCCGCGTGCAGCGTCACCCCGCCGATGCGGCCGTGGTAGTTCACCGTGACGCCCTGGGCGTCGTCGGACTGGCTGTCGTAGAGGCTGGTAACCTCGTCCGAGCCGAATTCGGGGACGGTCCCCTCGGGGGGGCGCGGCCCGGGCAGGCCCTGGTCCTTGGTTGAGAGGGTGTAGTCGGCCCGGAGGGTGTGCCCGCGCAGGGCTAGGGACGCCCCGACGCGGCAGCCCATCTCCTCCACGGCGGAGTTTTCGCGCCAGCCGTCGTGCTCGGTGAGCCAGCCGCGCGCCGAGAAGGTCAGCTCCGAGCCGATGCCGCCCCCCAGGGCGAGTGAGTAGCGCCGCTCGCCCGCCGAGCCCAGCCCCAGGGTGAGCTCGCCCGC
>JAPLSK010000030.1 GCA_026398675.1 bacterium
CACCGGACGAAGCGGGAGATCGTCGCCCGCCTGCTGGACCTCGGCCTCCCCCTGGACCGTATCTACTCCTGCTACCGCCCCCCCGACGCCCGTGGCCGGATGTGCGGGCGGTGCCCCAGTTGCCGGAGGCTGAAAGACGCGCTGGCGGCGAACGCGGCGCGCCGAGGGATTGACCTTCCCGACCGCTTTTCGAGCTGACCCCGGAACCTCCGCCGCGTGCGGGCGTACAGGATAGCGTCATGCGGGAGCTCGGACAGTTTCTGGCGAAAGTCCGCAACCGGCTGCGGGCGGCGCGGTGGGCCCGACGGGCGCTGCTGCTCCTGGTCGCCCTGGGTGCGCCGCTGCCCCTCGTCCTCTTCGCCGTCGCCGCCGGGCTGCCCTGGTTTCTGGGCTGGCTGGGCTGGCTGGGGACGGCCCTCTTTCTATACCACCGGCCCCTCCTCACGCCGTGGGCTGTGACTGACATCCCGCTGGCCGCGCGCACCCTCGAAAGCACCGACCGATTCCTGGGCGACGAGCTCTCCTCGGCCGCCGAGCTCCTGGATTCGCCGAGCCCCTTCGCCCGGCTCCAGGTGCGGCGCGCCGAGAGGCTGCTGGCCGCGGCGAACCCCAGCCTGGGGGGAGTCTGGCAGGCCGAGCTCAAACGACCCCTGACCGGGGCGCTGGGCGCGCTCCTCGTTTTCGGTCTCGGGGTTCTCATCGGTCCCGGCGGCTACGACCTGGGGTGGCGGGGGATGCTGGGCGGGGACACCTTGCCGCCGGTTCCCCGGCTTCTCGAGGTCGAGCCGGGCAACCTCGAGGTCGCGCCCGGAACTTCCGTGACCATCCGTGCCCTCTTCAATCATCCCCCCCAGAAACCGGTCCTCCGGCACCGGCCCCTCACCGGCGGACCCTGGCGGGAGACCCCGCTGGAGCCGGGGGATGACCCCTTAGTATTCTCCACCGGGCTGCCCCCCGTGGACGAGCCCCTCGAGTACCAGGTGTCCCACGGCGCCGGCGCCGGAGAAAAATACACCCTCACCCTCCTGCCCTCCCCCCGGTTGAGCGGTCTGCGCCTGAAAATCTCACCTCCCGCCTACACCGGCCTGCCCCCCCGCGAGCTGCCCCCCGGCGAGGGGAACGTCATCGCCCCCGTGGGCAGCCGCATCGGGCTCGAGGCGCTGGCGACGCCGGAGCTTTCCGCCGCCGGGCTCGAGTTCGAGACGTCCCCGGCCGTCCCGGTAGAGCCGCTCCCGTTGGCCGCCGGTTCCCGCCTTGTGACCTCTTTCACCCTCCGCCAAAGCGAGGGCTGGAACCTCCGCCTGACTGCGGTGAACGGCCTCGAATCCGCCTCGCCGCGCTACCGCCTGATGGCCCTCCCCGACGAGCCGCCCACGATCGCGCTCGACGAGCCCGGGGGCGCCGTGGACCTGGACATCACCCTGACCGTCCCCGTCTCGGCGCGGGTTGCCGACGACTACGGGGTCTCCTCTCTCGCGCTGGTTTACTCACGGCGGGCGGAGGGGGGCGGCGTCGGTGAGCCGATGCGCATCGTAATCGCCCGGAACCTCGGCCTCACGGCTTGTGTGGACTACCGCTGGAATCTGGCCGGGGTGGACCTCCTCCCCGGCGAGGAGCTCCTGTGCCGCCTGGAGGTCACCGACAACGACGCCTTCGCCGGTCCGAAGACCACCTCGTCGGTGGGCTTCGTGGTCCGCTACCCCGGCATCGAGGAGATCGTGGAGGGGGAGACCTTCGCCGGACCGATGGACTCCCTCGAGGAGCTGGGGGAGCGGGAGGAACGGCTGGCCCAGCGGATGGAGGAGCTGGCCCGCGAGCATCGCGGCGAGGAACAGGTGGGCTCCGAGGAACAGAGGCAGCTCCGTCGGCTGGCGGACGAGCAGGAGCAGGCGGTGACCCGGGCCGAGGAGATCGTCCACCGGCTCGAGGACACCCTGAACACCCTCTACGATGAGAACCTCATCACCCCCGAGAGCTTCGCCAAGCTCTCCGAGGTGCAGGGGCTTCTGGAAAAGGTCCTGGACGAGCGGCTGAAGGCGCAGCTCGACTCGCTGCAGCGGGCAGTGGAGAACCTGGACCGGGCCGAGATCGAGCGGCTGGCGGC
>JAPLSK010000031.1 GCA_026398675.1 bacterium
CCGCCTTTTCCACAAGAGTGCGGGCGCCGAAGTAGCAGACCTCCACGCAGGTGCCGCAGTCGGTGCAGACCTCGCGGTCCGTCCGCTCGACCATCGCCCCCTTGTCGCACTGCCAGTGGCCGGGCTCCCGGAAGTAGCCGCAGCAACAGTCGCAGCAGAAGCAGATGCCGTCGGCGCGGTCCGGGGTCACCTCCCGCCAGGGTCGGGCGACCAGGCGCTTCTGCTCGGCCTCGCGCAGGATGGCCAGGGCCTCCTCGCGGCTGATGGCCCAAGGAGCCCCGTTGTCGCTCGTCTCCTTCGCCCCGGGGAACATCAGGCAGACGTCGGTGCGCGACCGTTCGCAGCCGCCCACCTCTTCGCGGCAGCCGCAGTTGGTGAGCCGGAAGCCGCTCTGGGCCTCGATAATCCGCCGGGCTTCCTCGTGGGAGCAGACGCAGTGCAGGTTGAAATCGCGCTCGTCCGTCACTTGCCCTCCTTGAGCGGCTTGAACACGCCGAAAAAGGAGCCGTCGGGGTCGGCGAGGATGGCGAAATGCCCTAGCTCGGGCGCCTCCTGGATGTCGGAGACCACGTCGCCGCCGAGCTCCTTGGCCTTTTTCATGTAGGGCTCCAGCCGGGCGACCTGGAAATAAAGAAGCGGCCGGACGCTCGGCTCCAGATCGTCCACCAGGGCCAGGGCGCCGGAGAGGCCCGAGGGCGTGCGGAACAGGATGTAGTTGTCGGCCCAGGGGGTGAACTTCCAACCGAAGAGGCCCTCGAAGAACTTCCGGGTCGCCTCGATGTCGGTGCAGCCCCACTCGAAGTGGTAGAGGTCGTGCTTGGCCATGCCCCTCCTAGTAAAGAAGGGACCGGACGCCGCGGCCCGGTCCCCGAAAGCTTTCTAGCCCTTCGGCTTGTCCTGGTAGAGGCCGAGGAGGTTCCCGTCGGGGTCCGTGAGGATGGCGAACCAGCCGACCTCGGGAATCTCGGTCTTCGGGGTGTGGATGCGCCCGCCCAGACCCTCGACCCGCGCCAGGTAGGGCTCTATCTCGTCCACCTGCACGTGGACCAGGGTGCCGGAGCCGCCCTGCACCTTGTCCACCCGATTGATGCCGCCGCCGGGGCCGCCGGGGGTCGAGAACAGCAGGTAGTCTTCGCCCCACCCATCGAACTTCCAGTCCACAAAAAGGCCGCCGAGGAACCGCCGCGTCCGTTCGAGGTTGGTGGAATCGAACTCGACGTGGCAGATGTCGTGCTTGCCCAAGATTGACTCCTTTCGCCGGATTGCGGTGCCGGAACAGTCACCGCCGACCGGGTTTCCGGAACCTCCGGCCCCCCCGTCCGGCGGCGCTCGTTCCGGTCCGGGCGGCGCCCTAGTTTAAGGCAGTAAGAGGATACAAAACCGCCCCGTCTGTGGCAAGGGTTATGGTGCCTCCCGGCAAAGCTCCGGAGTGCGGACCGGATTGGTCGGATACCCGCGCCTCGGAAAACAGGCCCTTTTTTTTCGGTCGGGCCTTGACGGCGGGGAAGTTTTGGCTATCTTTAACGGCGAGAAGGGTGGGCGGCCCGACCCGCGTAAAAGCGGAGGGTTAGGAAAACCAGGGGTTCAAGGGCCGCCCTCCCCCGATTAGCCGACCTGTCGTCGGCCTCTTTTTTTTATTTCCCCGCCGTGCTACAATGATAGTGTTACAATGATAGTGACGGGGACGAACCGAAGGTTAAGGTC
>JAPLSK010000032.1 GCA_026398675.1 bacterium
CCGAGCTACGCCCCCGGCGAAACCGAGTGCGGCGAGCTATGCTCCCGGCAAATCGGTCGCGGTGTGCGCATCGGGTTCGGCCGAACACGGCGGAATCACACGAACCGGAATCGGCGGAGGATACGGCGGTTTATCATGGTGAACGGCATCATCTTCGAAATCATCACGCCGCCCCAGTCCTGGCTGGAGGGCAAGGTCCGGGGCTGGGCCTCCCGGGTCGCCCGGATTTTGGAGGCCAACTCCATCACCCGGTTGAACATTCCCGAGGTGGTGAGCGAGAGCCGCGACGGCAGCCGGGCGGTGAGCTTCCTGAAGAAGATGGACCAGGTGCGCTTCGGCGAGATGGTGCGGGAGGTCTCGCCGGGGGTGGCCCTCGTCCCGAATAAAATCTCTGTCCTTGTCCCCCCGGAGAAGTTCCGTTCCTGGGTCGAGGAGGTCCACGCCAAGGGCGTCCGCGACCTGATTCTGGTGGGCGGCGAGTCCCACCGGGTCGAGTACCCGGGCTGGTCGGTTCCGGAGGCGGCGTCCTTCGTCCGGGAAACGTTTCCCGACATACGGCTCGGCGGCATCACCATCTTCACCCGGTCCCGCGAGGCGGACCGCATCGTGGCCAAGATGAAGGCGGGGATTGATTTCTTCTGTTCCCAAATCGTCTTCGAGACGGCCAACATGAAGCAGGTGCTCGCCCAGCTCGACCGCCGGTGCGGGGAGGAGGGGCTGCGCTTCCCCGACGTCTTCGTCTCCCTCACCCCGGCCTCGCGCATCCGGGACATCGAGTTCATGACCTGGCTGGGGGTGGAGTTCCCCTCGGCGGTGCTGGACTACCTGGTGGAGGAGGAGGAGCGGATCGAGGAGCGCACCTTCGAGGTTGTCGAGCGGGTGATAGACGAGGTTTTCGCGTTCACGGCCAAGGACCTGCAAGGTTCGGAGATAAAGCTGGGGTTCAACGTCGAGCACGTGATGTACTCGAACCTGGAGCTCTCCGAGAGGATTCTGGGCCGCATTCTGGGGAGATTGGGCTGACATGGACGTTCTCCTGCCGGGTATCATGCCGCGTTCGGAGGGGCTGGTCCGCGCCACGCGGGATTTCGAGCGGGGACGGATAGAGCGCCGGGAGCTCGAGGAGGCGAGGCGGGCCGACGCGGAGGACCTGCGGCGCCTGCAGGAGGGGTTGCCCCACGTTTCCCCCGGCATGCTCGCCTGGGGCGACCTCTTGCGCCCCTTCGCTGGTATTATCCCCGGCTGCGCGGTGGGCGGCCTGGCGCGGTTCTTCGAGACCAACTCCTTCTGGCGCACCCTCGAATTGCCCCCGGACGCCGCGGTGGATCGATCCCGCCTGGAAGCATGGGTCGAGAGGTACTTCCTGGCCGACGGACTATTCAAAAAAGAGGAGGGGCTGGTCTTCACGCTTCCCTTCCCCTTCGTTTTCCGCGACTTCTCCCGGGGCCTCGGCCTGCCGCGAATCGCCGAGATTTTAACGGAGGCGGCGGAGCCCCTCGTGAAGCTGCCGAACAAGGTCCTGTGCCTCTTCGAGCCCGGCTTCGGCTACCGGGATTTCACGGACGACGACCGCCGCGTCGGGATGGAATTCATCGGACGGCTCAAGGCCCTGTCCCCGACGCCCGTTTACGTGGTGAGCGCCTTCTTTCCCCTGGGCGTGGACCTGGCATATTTCCTCGACCTGCCGGCGGACGGCTTCGGCGTTGACCTCTACGCCAACCCGCTCGACGACGTCCTCGACCGCCTCCCGGACGGCAAGGCCTTCCTGGCGGGCGTCCTGAACACCGGCTCGACCCTCGTGGAATCCCCCGAGGTGCAGCGGGGCGTCTTGGAGCGCCTGCGCGACGGGCTGCCGGAGGATAAAATCCACCTGACGCCCAACGGGCCGGCGGAGCTCCTCCCCCGGGCCGTGCTGGAGGCCAAGGTCGCGAATCTTCGGGAGTTACGGTGAAGCCTCTGCTCACGCACGAGATAGGCTCCATGGCCAAGCCCCCCTGGCGGGTCAAACCCTTTCGCGGAAAACCCCAGGACGACCGCGACCTCGACCACGCCCGGGAGTGGGGCGAGCGGCTGGGCGTCGAAGAACGGGACGAGCTTCTGGAACGCT
>JAPLSK010000033.1 GCA_026398675.1 bacterium
GGGGTCGCCGGAGATGGCGCGGGCGATGGCCACGCGCTGCTGCTCGCCGCCGGAGAGCTCCTCGGCGAAGGAATCAGCCCGACCCTCAAGCTCCACGATGCGCAGAATGGAGTCTATGCGCCGCTGGCGCTCGTCTTTGGACAGGCGCCGGATCCGTAGCGCGATGTCCAGGTTCTCCACGGTGGTCCGCCGGGGCAGGAGGCGGAAGTCCTGAAACACCACGCCGATCCGCCGCCGCAACCCCGGCAGGTGTCGGGGTCTCAGGTGGTTCATGTCGTGCCCCAGGACCACGAGCTCGCCCTTGGTGGGGTGCTCCTCGCCGAAGAGGAGCTTGAGGAACGTCGTCTTGCCGGCACCGGAGGGACCGGTGAGGAAGGTGAACTCGCCCTTGGGAAGTTCTAGGTTGACATCGTGGAGAGCCAGGACGCCGCGGGGGTAGAGCTTGGCGACGTGCTGGAAACTGGCGACGTGGACCACGGGGTTCCTCTGCGCTAACTTTATGTCAGTCTTAAAGTTGAGGTGATTATAGTCCAGGGCGTGTCGGAGGTCAATCAATATGGGGCGTCCCGGAGGGGCGCCCCGCGTGGAACCGTGTGTATCGAACGCTATGTCGCCGAGCCACCGAAGTGACTGAACAACGGACCCGGCAACTCCCGGCGCACGCCGTCGAGGCCGAGGAGGCGGACCCCTTCCTCCCGGGGGAGGACCTTGCCGATGGGCACGAGGCTTTTCTCTCTTTGCTCGAGCCCCGCAGGCCCGGTGAGCAGGAGCCGGAAGTCCTCGCCGCCGCCCAGGACCAACTGCACCGGCTCGATCCCCATGGCTTCAGCGACCTCGACGAGAGTCGGCGGCAGGGGCAGGCGGTCCTCGGAGACCTGAACCCCCACGTCGGAGGCCTCCGCGAGGAGCCGGAGCTGCTCACCGAGGGAATCGGAGGTGTCGGCGCAAGTGGTGAGCCGGGCGTCGCGCCAGAGTCGGACGCCGAGCTCCAGCTCGACTTCCGGCCAAAGGAAGGCCTTGCGCAGCTTTTCGGAGCTGGAGAAGGTGGTTTTCTGGTTTTTCAAGAGCCAGAACCCCCCCGCGGCCATCCCGGTGGGTCCGCTCAAATAGATCGTCTCGCCGGGTTTCGCCCCCGCCCTGCCCCCGGGCGCCCATGTGCTGGGGCGCTGGCCGATGACACAGATGTCCATATAGATGGGCCCCCGGGTCGTGGCCAGGTCGCCGCCGACGAAGGCCAGCTTCGACCAGCCCCCGCTGGAAAAAGGCGCGGACAACTCGTCGGCCGCCCAGGTCAGCCCGCGGTAGACCTGTTCGAGGGTCTCCAGCTTGACCTCTGGTGAGGCGGCCACGGCAATGGTGGCCCAAAGAGGCGTGGCGCCGAAGGGGGCAAGGTCGCTCACCGCCGCGGCCAGGGCCCGACGGCCAACCGCCTCCTCCCCCATGAGATCGAGATCGAAGTGGGTGCCCTCAATCTGCTGGTCGCAGGTGATCACCAGATCGAATCCGGCGTTCGGGGTGACCACGGCGGCGTCGTGGCCCGGCCCGAGGCGCACACCGCGCATCAGTGGGGGCTTGAACCGACTGCTGCCGCTGGAGGGCTGCCTGCCCTCACGAGAACTGTGCAGAACGTCCGTTTCGGAGACCCGCGACGGGCTGTCCGACATAAGGATCGAGGTCAGCCGCTTGATGACGTCCTGCTCGGACAATTCATTTAAATGCATCGTGCACTCCTAATCCAGTTCCTTGGCGTCGGCGGGGTCACCGTCGTACTGGTAGCTGACCCAGTCGAAGGGGTTGATGACTGTCGAGGCCACGTTCATCAGATGGGCGCTTATCCGCTTCAGATAACGGCATACCAGGACCGCCATCACCGCGTCCTTCACCGACACATCGGTAAACACGAAGAGCTCGTTGATCAGCT
>JAPLSK010000034.1 GCA_026398675.1 bacterium
CAGCGACCCCGTGCTCGCGTCCACGCCGGGGGTTTGGATCGAGGGGTGCCCCTGGAGGATGTGGCCCACCTCGCGTAGGTGGCAGAGCTCCTCGGCGGGGAAGTAGCCGCAGTAGGCCAGGAGGGCGTAGAGGATGGGGCAGGCGTGGCCCTTGGAGAGGACGAAGCGGTCGCGGTCGGGGCGCTTGGGGTTCGCCGGGTCGTGGCGTAGCTCGGAAAGGTACAGCAAGCTCAGAATCTCCACCGCCGAGAGCGACCCGCCGGGGTGCCCCGAACCGGCCCGGTTAGTCATGCACACAATCTCGCAGCGGAGAATCTTCGCCAGCTCGACGAGCGGTTCGTCCCGGGCGAACTCGGGGCTGGGGTAGGGGAAGGCGGTCAATATGGGGGGCTCCTGGGATGGAGGGTAGGTTTTTCACCGGAAATAATGCCATTAAAACGCCCCGGGCGCAACCGGGGCCTCTTCGGTTCCTTGCTGCGGAGAGTGCGCCCCCCGCGCCGATTCAGGGCGCGTCCACCCCGTCCAGCTCCACGACCCGGACCCCCTCGGGCGGCGTTAAATCGAAGAGCCCTTCGGGTAATGTTGGGTTCACCTCCTGGGAGGAAAATCGGACCTCCACCGAGGAGTCGGCGTAATCTTCCAAAAGAATCCGCTGCGGGCGCAGGAGGCCGTCCACCTCGGCGTAATCGGAGTACTCCACCCGCAGGGCGGGCGCGTCGGCGGCGTCGTAGAGCACCTGCGACCGCGGCACGGGGCCCGCGGGGTCCACCGTGATTAGAAGGGCCCGCGTCCCGTCCTCGCGGCGCAGGGCGATTCGCGTCGGGTCGCTCTCAGCCTCCGGGCGGATGTAGCGCACGGTGCCGTCGAAGCCTTCGCCCTGGACCAGCGGCTCGGCCAGGAGCGCCCGCATCAACAGCCCCACGTCCAGCGGCACCCCGACGAGCTTCTCCACGTTCCCCGGCGTGGCGGACCCCTCGGCCCACACCCCGTCGGCGACGTAGCGCACCGCCATCCGGCCGCCGCAGACGCGCGTCACCACGGCGATCTCCCCCATCGGCCCGATACTTTCGACGTAGACCGAATCCGGGCGGGCGAAGGCCAGGCCGTGCTCCGTGGCGGGCAATACGCCATCGGGCGTGCGCGCCTGAAGGGTGATCACCCCCGAGGCCGATTCCAGCCGCCGGGCGTAGGCGTCCATTTCGGCGAGGAGCTCGTCGGCGGTGACCTTCGGCGGCGGGTTGACCACCGGCCCCGGCCCCGGCACGCAGGAGGTCAGAGCGGCGCAAAGTGTTGAAATGACGAGGGCGGCGCGTGTTTTTCTCACGCCGCAAGTTTACCATGCCGACCGGGCGCGGGCAACGGCGGCCGTCATCGCACACCACACTCGTAAATTGCGATGGCGTAGGGGTGGGTCTCCTGACTCGCCCGCGGGCCGACCTGAAGGTCGGCCCCTACGAGACACAATTGAACGGGTGGCCGTGGACGGTCGCCCCTACGAGTTTTATACCGGCGGGTGACGATTCGACGTAGGGGCGGGTCTCCTGACCCGCCCGCGGGCGACTTGACACCCGCCGGCGGAAGGTTTACCATCACCCCGCACTTCAACGCCCATCCACAGCTCCCCGAAAAAAATCCCCCACCCTTTTTATATAACCCGGT
>JAPLSK010000035.1 GCA_026398675.1 bacterium
GGACGCCGGGAACCTGCCGATCTCGGTGCAATTTATAGAGGCGACGTCAATCACCGGGGACTCCGCCGAAATGCGGCTTCTGTTCTGCTTCGCGAAGGGCGGGATCGAGGAGGAAACCCGGCAGGCGGTGTGGCGCGAGGGCGGCTGGAGACTTCTGACCGATCACATCTGATTGTGCGCGGGTGACATGCATAAAATCCCGTTGTTATTTTTCGCCCTTCTGCTCCTGGCCTGCGGGGAGGAGCGCCCGGCGGACTTCGTCCCGGCGGAGGGAGACCCCGACCAGGAGATAGAGAGGTTCACCCTCCGGCAGAGCGAGGGCGGCGAGCTCACCTGGGAGCTGGTGGCCGATCTGGCCTTCGTCTGGGACGACACGCACCAGGCGGTGGCCAATCATCCCCGGGTGGATTTCTACAAGAATGGCGAGCACGTGGCCGTCCTCAACGCCGAGGAGGGCACGGTCAACCTGATGACCAACGACATGGAGGCCCGAACCGGGGTGGTGGTCGTTTCCGACGCCGGGGCCACGTTAAAAAGCGAGGTGCTCGGCTGGGACAACCGCCAGCAGCGCCTGTTCACCGAGCGGGCCGTGAGCTACGAGAAGGCGGGCATCGTCCTCACCGGCTCGGGCTTCGAGTCCGACGCCGACCTCACCGACTGGAAGATCCGCCATCCCCGGGGCACGGTCCCGCCCGAGGAGTTGGGGGGCGAGGTGTTCTAGCTTACAGTCATGCCGGACCGCGGGGGCGATCGGAGCGGATCGCCCCTTTTTCACGCGTTGACCGTGGGGCGGGGGTTGCCTATAATCGTCGCAAAAGGCCGGGAGTGACGATGAAAAAAGCGATCTGGTTGATTTTTCTGCCGCCGGCGCTGGCGGCGGCCGGCGGGACCGACACCGAGCTGGTCCTCGTCACCGGCGGGGACGGAACCGTGGCGGAGCTCGGTTACGGCGCCCGCGTCTCCCCATCCGCGGCGGAGTGCCCCATCCCGCCGCCGCCCGACTGCGATGTCCTCTGGCAGTACCATATTGACGACGGCGGGCCGCAGCGCAATTGCGTCGCCATCGGCTTCGACGACCGGTACGTGTGGAGCGGCGGATGGTACGGCGGGGGAAAGATGTTCGAGATGAACGGCGACGGCGTCCCGCTCTGGGAGATAGATCGGGAGCGCGCCTTCGGCGTGGCGGCGGCCGAGGACACCGACGTCTTCTACGGTGTCTGGTTCGATGACCGCGACGGCGGCTTCGAGGTGTATAAATTCCACGCCTCCTCCCCGACGCCGGACTGGACCTGGGACGGCGGCGCGGCGGGCTACGCCCCCTACAACGTGGACAGTCCGGGGCGCGTCGCCTGCTCCGCCGACGGGGGCGTTCTGGCCGTGGGGGGCAACGACGGCGATTCCCTGGCGGTGATGTTTTTCGGTCCCGATTCCCCAGAGCCCATCTCGATTTACGAGGACGAGGGCCTGGCCTACAGTCCCCGGCAGCTCCGCCTGACCGCCGACGGCACCCAGTGCATCTTCCGGTCCAACGCCGTTCTCTACCGCGTGGACGTGGCCACCGCCGCCCTGGAGGACACCTATGACCTGGGCGCCTCCACGGACTGCCTCGGCATCAGCCCCGACGGCTCCGTGGTGGTCTACGGCTTCGGCGGGATGAACGTGCTCGGGTGGAACGGCTCCAGCTACGAGCACCTCTGGTACTACGACCACCCCGGCTCCAACTACGCGGGGGTGGCCGACGTGGCCGCGGACGACGAGGAGATAGTCCTGGTCTGGTACTCGACCACCTACCTGCAGAACTGGGTCACCCGCTTCAACGTCTCCGACGGCCCCGAGCCGGTGTGGGTGTATGAGACCCGTCCCGGCGGCGGCGATTACCAGGACGTCCCCGCCTGGATCGAGCTTTCCCGGGACGGCGAGTGGATCGTCGTCGGCTACTGGGGCGACCAGACCCGGGCCAACCCCGAGGTGCAGGTTTTACGCGATTCCAAGCCCGACGGCCTCTGGTTCGGCTATTCCACGCCGGGGTCCGTCTACGGGGTGGACATCTCCCCCGGCGGGGAGTACGTGGCCAGCGCCGGCAAGGGGGTGCACGCCAACCAGATGGGCTCGGGCGGGGACGTCTTCGCCGGGTACGTGGACCCCGAGGCCGGTGTCGC
>JAPLSK010000036.1 GCA_026398675.1 bacterium
GGGGATGCTCACGTAGGACGCTACGAGCCGGCCTGAGAGGTCGTAGAGCGAGAGCTCTACGTTTTTGGTGCCCTCCGGGAGGTAGTAGCTGAGGGTCACCCGGTCCGTCGCCGGGCAGGGGTACGGGGTGTAGAGGGTGAATCTGGCGGCGTCCGATCCTGGCCATGTGGCTTCAACGGGACCGAAGGTGCGGACGGAGCCGTCGGGCAACGTGGCTTCGAGGGTGTAGAAGTGGGTGATGTTCGGTTCGGCGTCGCGGTCCAAGTAGCGGTAGAGCGCGTCGCCGGAGAGGTTGACTAGGCGCTCCCCGTCTCTCTCCAGGCGCCACGTGGAGCCGACCAGCTCGCCCTCCTCCCGCCAGGAGAGGAGAATGCCGTCACTCGCTGAATCAGCGCTTAGAACAGGATCATCGGCGGCCGTGTCATCAATCTGATGGACATAAAGGATGTCGTAGTCCCCGGAATCAACGTGATTTTCACCAACTACGCGGATGTAACCTGATGTCCCAACTGCGCCGGTAGGACCGCAGTAAAAATGACCCACAAGTACTCCGAAAAGGTAATTGGGCTCACCGACAAGCTCACCGTCGGTGTTGAATTCAAAAACTACGATACCGTCATCACAATTGCAGAAGAGAAAAAGGCGATCATCCTCGGTTACGAAGAAGTTACTCGCTACTAACTCTACACCATCCTCCTCCGTGTATACTATGCAGGGTTCACTGATTATGTTGCCATCCTTATCAAGGATTACATGAACGATGTATGAAATACCTGTATAGTGAATATAAGATACATGAACATGATCCAGGTAATCTACACAAACTGAAGGGCGACGGTCGTACGAAGGCGCTTTTGTTGGATATCCAAGGTCGATCAAAGGTGTTAGAGGAGTACCATCATTACCGTCTAACTTACGGTAAATCACCGTCCAATCATCGGAACCCACTGCGATGTCATACGCAATATGTGCATTTCCATCCGAATCAACCCCAATTCCCTTATCGAAGTAGGCCGCATCGTAAGCCGGGTCATCGGCGACTATCTTGTCGGAGAAAAGGAGATTGCCGGAGGAATCCAGCTTTGCGTACAACGGTGATTCCCAGCCCTCCTCCCCGTTCCAAACGTATCCGCAGTAAAGCAGGTGCACGTTGTCGCTGCCGTCAACGACGGCGTTCAAAAAAATGTCAACCACGGTAACGGCTTTGATGAGATCTTTCGGTTCCACAATGTAGGAGCCGTCGGCGGTGTCTATCTGCGCGTACCAGATGTCGTAGTCGCCGCCTGTCCAACGACGCCAGAAGACGTGGGCGTGTCCTTGAGAGTCTACCGCAACAGTGGGGGCCCGGTCGTCAACGCCGTCCTCGGTGAAGATGCGTGTCGGCGGGATGGTTAGAGTCCCATCCTCGGCTACCTGCGCGTAGCTTACATCGTAATAATGCGTGGCCCAAGCGCTGAACCAGACAGCGAAAAGACTCTCATTAGGGGTAAAAGACGTAATAGCCGTGTAATCGTTGTGCTCGCTGTCAATTATGTAAATTGGGTCGGACCAAGTGAAGGCAAGCCCTGGTAGGAACGTACAGAAGACGAAAATGACGAGTATTTTCTTCATGGCTCACCCCTAAATATAGCCCAAAGCGGGGTTTGTGGCAACCGGGGCTCCCGCGGGCACCCGTCCACTTCCCCGTCGCCCCCGTCCCCGGAGGGCGGTTCGGTGGATAAAAGCCGACTTGTGCAGTCGGTATTTCTATGCTAAAATACACGTGAGTTGAAAGCGAAATTTTCAATCGAAGGAGACCCATGAAACCGCGCAAGATTACCGAAAACGTCCACTGGCTGGGCGCCGTGGATTGGGACCGCCGCCTCTTCGACCAGCTCATCCCCCTGCCCGACGGCACCAGCTACAACGCCTACCTCGTCCGCGGGCGCGACAAGACCGTCCTCCTGGACACGGTGGACCCGCCGATGCGGGGCGTCCTTCTCGAACAGTTGAAAGGCGTGGGGCGCCTGGACTACCTCGTCGCCCACCACGCCGAGCAGGACCACTCCGGCTCCATCCCCGACGTGCTGGCGATGTTCCCCGACGCAAAGCTCGTCACCTCCGAGAAGGCCAAGGGGATGCTCATGGACCTGCTGCGGGTCCCGGAGGAGCGGTTCAAGGTGGTGGCCGACGGTGAGACGCTGGACCTGGGCGGCAAGACGCTGAAGTTCATCTACACCCCGTGGGTCCACTGGCCGGAGACCTTCGTGACCTACCTGGCGGAGGACAAGATTTTATTCAGTTGCGATTTCTTCGGCTCGCACCTGGCGACGAGCGAGCTATACGCCGACGGGGAGCGGGTGGTGGCCGGTCCGGCCAAGCGGTACTACGCCGAGATAATGATGCCCTTCGCCGGCATCATCGCGAAGAACCTGAAGAAGCTGGAGCCGTACGAGTTCAAGTTCATCGCGCCGAGCCACGGCCCGATTCACTCCCGGCCGGAGGTCATCGTAAAAGCTTACGACGAGTGGGTGAACGGCGAGCCGAAAAACGTCGCGGTGCTGCCCTTCGTCTCCATGCACGGCAGCACGCTGGAGATGGTCAATCACCTCACCTCGGGTCTGGCGGAGCGCGGGGTGCGGGTGGAGCGCTTCGATCTGGCCTCGGTGGACATCGGGGCTTTGGCGATGTCCCTGGTGGACGCGGCGACGATCATCGTCGGCACGCCGACGGTCCTCGCCGGTCCGCACCCGCTGGCGGCCTACGCGACTCTTCTGGCCAACGCGCTGCGGCCCAAGGCGCGGTTCCTCTCCATCATCGGCTCCTACGGCTGGGGCGGCAAGACGGTGGAGACCCTGGCGTCGCTCATCCCCAACCTGAAGGTCGAGGTTCTGGCGCCGGTGCTGGCGAAAGGGCTGGCCGGGGAGGCCGATTTCGAGGCCCTGGACCGCCTGGCCGACGCCGTGGCCGAGCGTCACAAGAAGGCCGGGTTGAAATAGTCAAATCCGCGTCGCGGGGCGGTTCCGACCGCCCCTTTTTCGACCCGCGGTCGGTCGTTCGGGCTTGAGCGGACGCCCGGTTCGGTGTATCATCCCCCGGTAACCGACCCCAAGGAGAGCCGATGTCCGTCGTCCTCACCGGCGCTAATCTCACCCCCGAGCGGCTGAAGGCCGTCGCGGTGGACCGCGAGCGGGTGGAGATCCCCCCCGAGGCCCTGGAGCGCGTGGACCGCTGCCGGGCCATGTGCGAGCAAAAGATTTCCAAGCGCGAAATCATGTACGGGGTGACCACGGGCATCGGCGAGTTCTCCGAGACGGTGCTCACGCCGGAGCAGACGCGGGACTACCAGCGGTATCTGATTTACTCGCACGCGGCGGGCATCGGGGAGCCCATGCCCGAGCCGTGGGTGCGGGCGGCGATGGCCGGCCGGATAAACGTGCTGGTCCACGGCAACTCGGGCTGCCGGCGCGAGGTGCCTCTGACCATGGCCGCCATCCTCAACGCCGGGGTGACCCCGGTGGTCTGCATGCGTGGGTCCGTGGGCGCGTCGGGCGACCTGTCGCCCATGGGGCAGATGGCGCTGGTGGCGATGGGCGAGGGCGAGGCGTTCTACAAGGGCGAGCGGCTTCCCGGGGCCGAGGCGATGCGCCGGGCCGGGGTGCCCACCATCACCTACGAGGCCCGCGACGGCCTGGCCGCCATCAACGGCTCCAATTTCATCACCGGCGTCGGTTCGCTCCTCCTGCTGGAGATGGAGACCTGGCTCAAGACCCAAGACGTGGCCGCCGCCATGACCCTCGAGATTCTCAACGTCAACATGAGTGGCTACGACGAGCGGCTGCACCGCGTCCGGGGGCACGCCGGCTCGATCACGGTGGCGAAAAACATCCGGCGGCTGACCGAGGGGTCGCCGCTTCTCGCGCGCCCTGGCAAAAAAGTCCAGGACGCCTACTCCCTGCGCTCGACCCCCCAGTCGGCCGGTCCGGCCCGCACAGCCCTGGCTCACGCCCGCGAGGTCTTCCTCACCGAGCTCAACGGCGTCGGCGACAACCCGATCTTCTTCCCCGAGGATAACGAGGTCATCGCCGGGGCCAACTTCCAGGGCACGCCCATGGCCTTGGTCCTGGAGTACGCCTCGATGGGCGTGGTGACGGCGGCGGTTCTCGCCGAGCGGCGCATCAACCGCCTGATGAACCCCGCCCTGTCGGGAGGGCTGCCCGGTTTCCTGACCCACGGGGGCGGGATGTTCTCCGGGATGATGTTGACCCAGTACACCGCCGGGGCGATGGTCTGCGAGTGCCGGGTGCTCTCGACTCCGGCGGCCGTGGGCAGCATCCCCGCCGCGGCGGACCAGGAGGACTTCGTCTCGATGGGCTGGACCACCACTCTGAAGACGCGCCAGATAATGGACCTCGTCCCCGGCGTGCTGGGGATCGAAATCATGGCCGCCTGCCAGGCGCGCGATTTCCGCAAGACGGACTTCGCCCCGGCCACTCAGGCCGTCTACGGGCTGGTCCGGGAGCACGTGGCGCACCTGGACGAGGACCGGCCGCTCTACGACGACAATAACAAGATGGCCGAGCTGGTCCGCTCGGGGGCGATACTGGCGGTCGCCGAGAAGGTCATCGGCCCGCTGGACTGACCGTCCGGCGGTGAGGACGCTGTCAGTCCCCTCCCCCCTCTGGGGGGAAGCGCGCTTACGGGCGAGGGTGAGGGGTAAAGCAGCCCCCCTCTCCCTTTTAGGGAGAGGGTAGGGGTGAGGGTCGAGGTAGGGAATGTAAAAGCGGCGGGGATTGAAATCCCCGCCCTACATTTTCCCTCTTCCCGTGGGAGCGGCTCGCAGACGGGTTGGGGTGAGGGTTGCCACCTGTCCCCTCTCCCTTTTAGGGAGAGGGTAGGGGTGAGGGTCGAGGTAGGGAATGTAAAAGCGGCGGGGATTGAAATCCCCGCCCTACATTTACGAAGGCCGGGGTGAGGGTCGGCGCGGTTTCCCTCTCCCTGTGGGAGAGGGATTAAGGGTGAGGGCTGCCTTAGAAAACGGGCGGATACACCGCCCTTTCGTTTATCCCCGTATGGCTACTCGAACGCCGCCTTGATCTCCCCCCAGGTGTGCTCGTCCTCCACCGACCCGCCCACCGAGAACGTCCACACGAAATCGTCCCCCAGCGCGTTGCCGTCCCGATCCGCCAGCGAACCCGCGACTGTGCATGTAATCGGGCCCGGCGGCAGGTCGTCCGACGGCGTGAAGGTGCAGCCCACGTCGAAGAGGTCGGACGAATCCACCTCCAGCTCCCCCTCAATCTCGCCCACCGGAGAGGGACACACGGGTAAAGCTTTTGCCTTGTCCAGGCTCGCCGGCTGCCGCAAGTTTTCACGCACGGAGAATGCCAGCGTCGAGACATCCACCCCGGCGTAGCCGTCGGTCAAATGGAAGGTGATGACCGAATCCGGCGGAATGTCTTCGTCGCCGTCCCCGGGGGTCAGGTCGGTTACCTCTGGCGGGTCTTCGTCCCAGCCGCGGGTGTCGAACGACCAGACGTAATCCTCGCCCATCTGTTTGCCGAGTAGGTCGGCGAGACTCCCGTCCACGGTGCAGGTGTAGGCGCCCCAGGGCAGGTCGTCGGTGGGGGTGAAGACGCAGGCGACCTCCAGGGGATTCTCGTCGTCTATTTCGAGGGTGCCCTCGATGGGGGTGTTCGCCGTGTTACCGGTACTCAGACACCCCCGGTTCGCCGTTGCCCTTTCTTCTTGCAGGTCGAGCGTGAATTGGATGGTGTCGGTGTCGATTCCCGCCAGGTCGTCGGTAAGGTTGAACTCTATACTCGAATCCGGCGGCACCTCTCCCTCCCCATCAACCGGAAATACCTCCTCACATGCCGGCGACTCGGTGTCGTCGGTTTCGAACCACACATCGAGCCGTGGGGGGGTGTCAGATTCCCTGGAGTCGAACACGCTGAAATCAGCTTCTTCTTTGATTCGAAAACCGAAGTTTTCAGAGGGATAGTCCACCCATCCTTGAACGTAATCAGCAGGTAATTCAAAGTAAGGTGGAACGCCGTCAGAAAAACGGTATTCAAAAAAACATTCACCATCGGAAGGCGCATTCGACCATGTTATCTCCATTTCGCTCCACTCTTCCTCTATCTCGTAGAATTCCCATTTCATCCCACGATAACTTATATCCAAGTATAAATATGCCCTGAAAACGTTCATTGCCGGATCCACATCGGATAAATCGAATTGAACTACGGCATCCTCAAATTCTATATATTCTCCAGGATGCCCATAAACCCGCACCCACAGTTCGGTTGAATCGCCGTAATTCTCATCTATCCCGAATTCTTCACCGTGGTCCCAAATATACATAATAAACGAATCCTGCACCGGCTCGAAGACCTCGTAAGCCCACGCCGCGGAAAAAACCGCCAGGACGACCGCGCACACGAAAAACACCTTGCTCATGATTACCTCCCGGCTTCAAATCGGTGTTAAAGCACGATTAATGCCAGCGCGGGGTGCCGTGGTTAATAAACAAAATCACAACACGTTACGCGGATGCTTAGTTAATTCCCCCAGGCAGTGCCGTGTGCTTTTCCCTCCACCCGGTTTCTTTTTACCCCTGACCGCTCCTCTCACCCGACCATTTGCCGCCGTTTCTTTAGAAAGCCGCCTTTATCTCCCCCCAGCTCGCCTCCTCGACCGCGGGCCCCGAGAAGGTCAGCCGGAGCTCCGGTACGTGTTCGGTCTCCCGGCTATAGAATACTCCAAAGTTATCCACACCATCTCGTCCATCGCGACTAAGCTGGATGCCGTAGGCCAAATCCGGCGTGTCCACCCAGGGCGCGATTTTGCTGACATTGAGGTCCACGTAGTTATACCCCTCGACCATGTCGAACGCGGCCACACTGTCGCCCCGCGGCGGCCGGTTTCTGTAGGTGATGGTCATCTCCTCCCAGGGGCCGGCCACTTTGCCAGCGAGTACCGCTCCCTCGACAGGATCAATGGCATTGAATACCAGTTGAGCCTCGACCAAATCCGTGCCGTCGTATT
>JAPLSK010000037.1 GCA_026398675.1 bacterium
CGGTCTGCCAGTAGTCGTCGGCGTAGCCGTACTCCTGCACCTCGCTGGGCCACCAGTTGTTGGTCTGGGCGGACTTCCACCACCAGAGGTCCAGTTGAGGTGCGAGACCCTCGTTGCCCATGTCGGCGGTGAGCTTACAGGTCCAATCGTTACCGTCCTGGTGCCAGCTGGCGTCCCAGCCGTTCTCCCAGAAACCGGAGACCGAGGGGATGGGCGGCAGCTCGCCTGTGCCGGCGTCGGGATCGTACGGGCCGTCGGGATCCTGCCAGCAGTCCCAGACCAGGAGCAGGGTGTCGGAGGAGTAGCCGTGGTTGTAGAGCTCGTCGCCCCAGAAAGCCGGATCCACGCCGTCCGCGACCATGGGATCCCAGCCGTTCGACACCTGGCGTATATAATTGATCAAATCCATCTCGCCGCCGATGTCCCTGTAGAAGCGCCAGCGTTTGTAGTAGTGATCGTCGCAGCCGTAGGGGTCGGTCCACTGGAAGGCCATGTAGAGCGTGCCGACGCCGGCGGCCACGTTGTAGCACGCCGCGACGTTGATCTCGTCCACCACGCCCGAGGACGGCGCGTTCACGTTGTAAGTGTTGCCGTCCGGGGCAACCTCCGTGTCATCGCCGTAGCCGCTGGCGTATTGCTTGTGCTCCAGGGTGTAGGTGTGCCATGTGACCGTGCCCAGGTCTGGATGCCAGACCTCCTCGGGCGACAGCACGCCGTCAATGGTCGGCAGATTGGTGATGTACTCGGGTACGATGGCGTTGGCAACGTTCTCGCCGCCGTTGAAGTCCAGGATCAGATGTGTGCCGCACCAGTTGTCGTACGAGTCATCGGTGACGAGCACACTGAAGGCCTGATCCATGTACTCGGCGATGGGGAAGGTGGTTTCCTGTTCCTCGGGAGAGCAGGAAATGAGCAACAACGCCCCAATGAGCGCGCAAAAGAATAAGTTACGCACTTTAAACCCCTCCTTCTTAAGAGTGGGGGAGTAAGAGCTTGAGGGTATCTCAATCGAGTACATAAATCAGCGAAAGGCTACACCAAGAACGTGGGCGTGTCAAGATTCAATTTTTTGCCGTCCGAGCCCGAAACGGCGTAACACCTCCGGCGAACCGAGCGTAGCGAGCTACGCCCCCGGCGAACCGAGTAATGCCCCGGCAAACCGAGCGAAGCGAGCTACGCCCCGGCGAATATCCTGGGGAGTCCACATTTGCGTTGTTGGCGCGCGGAACATTCGTTTATAATGGTTTTTAAAATAGTTCGGAAACAAAGTAACGCTCCGGCGAACCGAGCTTTAGCGAGCTATGCCCCCGGCGAACCGAGCTATGCTCCTGGCAAAAAGAGGTTGGTTATGGCGGCGATAAAAGGCCGCACCGCTTGGATTATCACCGTCTCCGCCGTCGTGGTCCTGGCGGCGCTCGTCTGGATTCTGGGCTACACCGAAGTGGGCTCCGATCCGGCGTACATATACGTCGCCCTGAGGGGCCTCGCCGGGGCGGAGACGCCCATGCCGGGTTCGACGGTCTGGCTCCTCCCCCTGGTGGACTCGCTGGTCCCGGTTCCCGCCGGGCTGCACGAGCTTTCCGGTTTCGTTCCGGTCGAAACCTCCGACGGCAAGCTGGAGGTGGAGGTCCGCCTCGCGCTGGACCTCGACCCCGCCGGCGCGGTACAGGTCGTTGACGCGTGGGGCGCCGACTGGGACGGGGAGCTCATCCGGGAGATCCTGGACTCGGTCGTCGGCGAGAGAACCTTCGACGGGACGACCGCGGAGCTCTACACCACCCGCGGCCCTGCGGGTGGGGCGCATCGCGCTCCCGACGGCCCGTTTCTCCGCCGACCAGACCGAGGACGCCGGGTTCTTCAAGCCGGTGAAGGTGGTCGTGCTGGGGATGGACGCCCTGGAGGACACCCTGGTCAACAAGCTCATAGACATGGGCGAGCTGCCCAACTTCGCCCGGATGCGCGACGAGGGTTACCTGGGGACGCTGCAATCCGAAGCGCCCTACTTCTCGCCGGAAATCTGGACCACCTTCGCCACCGGCAAACCGGCGGACGAGCACGGCATAACCGCCTTCACCCGGACCAACCCCAAGACCGGCCAGCTGGAACCTCTCTCGGCGCTGGACCGCAAGGTTTCGACCTTCTGGGAATTTCTAGGCGGGCGCGACCTCTCCAGCATCGTCGTCAACTGGTACTACTCCTGGCCCACGGGGGAGATTAAGGGCTTCAACCTGACCAACTACGCCTGGGAACCCAAGTTCGGCAAGGGCTTCATCGGCATCCCCCACTACGACGAGCTCCCCGGCAAGGACTGGCCCGAGGGCATCACGGCGACGGTGAACGAGGCAATCGCCAACCGGCCCTACATCTCCGAGGATGACTACGCCCTGGCCTGGGTCCTGCCGGAAATCCCGGCGGCCACCACCGACGGGACGCCGCTTAAAGGGGGGCCGCCCCTGCCGCACTACCTGGAGCGGGACGTCCTGGCCGCCAACGCCTGCTTCTGGCTCATGGACCACGAGGACTGGAACATCGCGGCGGTGTACCAGGAATTCCCGGACGTGCTCTGCCATCTCATCTGGCCGGCCCACGCCTACCGGTGGGAGAAGCTGACCGGCGAACCGAGCGACCTGCCGCCCATCCCGCCCCAACGTCGGGAGCTGGCCGAGAAAGCCGGCGACACCATCATCGAGGCGTACCGTTTTGAGGACAAGCTCCTGGGCATCGCCATGGACCGCTGGGGCGACGAGGCGGTCATCGTGGTGGTGAGCGACCACGGCTTCAACACCATCTACCCGCCGAAGACCATCCTCATCGGCGACGACCAGATGCTGACGAGGTTGTACTGGCACGACCCCACCGGCATCTTCGGGCTCTGGGGCCGCCACATCCAGCAGGGGGTGACGGGCGAGATAACCATCTACGACTTCCTCCCCACCGTCCTGGCCCTCCTCGGTATACCGGCGGCGCAGGACATGCCGGGGCGCGTGGTGGAGGAGGCCCTCGAGCCCGAGTTCCTCGACCGGATGAAGGCCGGCCCTCTGGCCGAAAAGCCGAAGACCTACGACTCCCGGGAGCGCGAGGTGGACCACGACATCGTCAACGTCGTCGGCGAGGCGGAGCTGGAACGCCTGCGCGCGCTGGGGTACCTACAGTGACCTTGAGAAAAGGCGTCAAAACCGCGTTGATTATGGGCGGCGCCGTCGCCGCCCTCGCTTTGGCCGTCTGGCTCACCGGCTATACCGAGGCGCCGTCGGAGCCCGGATGCGGCTACATCGTCCGCGGCGTCTCGGGGGAGTACCGGGCGGTGGGCGTCGGGGAGACGGTCTGGGTCTTCCCCATTTTCGGGGAGCTCACGCCCTACCGGCTGGGGAAAAACGTCCTCTCCAGCCCGGTGCAGCTCGAGGCCGCCGACGGCCCGCTCACCCTGGAGCTGGAGACGGAGCTGGACCTGGACCCGGCCGTCGCGCCCGGTTTCTACGGCCTCGTGGATGGAGACCCGGAATCTGGACTTGGCGGGCTGGCCGGACGATTATTAAGCGACACGGCGGGCGGTTTCACGACCGGTGAGCTCTGGTGGGGCCGCCGCGGCGAGTTCCGGGCCGCCGCCGAGGGTATTCTCCGAAAAGCCCTGACCGACGCCGTGCCGGGGCTGACGATTCACCGAATATCCTTCCCGGCGATTCTCGACGGAGCCCCGGAACCCCCCGCCGAACGCCGGCTGGTCATCCTGGGCGTGGACGCCCTGGACGACAAACTGCTCGCCGACTTCGCCGCCGAGGGCTGGCTGCCGAACTTCTCCCGCCTCCTCGACGGCGGATGTTTATCCGTCCTGCGCTCCGAGGCGCCCTACTTCTCCCCCGTAATCTGGACCACCATCGCCACGGGGCTGTCGCCCGCGGAGCACGGGCTGACGGACTTCACCCTCCCGACGGACGACGGCGGCCGCCGTCCGATCACCGCCGGGGACCGCCTGGCGCCCACCTTCTGGGAGATAGTCGCCGCCAAGGGGCTGCCCCCGATCACGGTCAACTGGTTCGCCACCTGGCCGGCCCGGGAGATGCCGGTCGGGGTAACGCTGACCAGCTACGCCTGGGAGCCGCGCTTCACGCGGGTTTACACGCCGCTCACCGATTTCACAAAAATTCCCCGGCGGACCTGGCCCGAGGGAATCATGGCGGAGGTGGACCCGGCCGTCGCCTCCCGCCCGTACATCGACGAGGACGACTACCCGGACGCCGGGCGCCTGGAAACGGTGGAGCGTGGGAGCGGCACCCCTCTGGTCCACTACCTCACCCGGGACGCGCTTACCGCAAACGCCCTGTTGTACCTGATGGGCACGCGGAACTGGAGAGTCGCGTCCTGCTACCTCGAGGCGGGCGACGTGGCCTGCCACCTCCTGTGGCCCGCACACGCCCTCTGGTGGGAACGCCTGAGCGGGGATCCGGCCCTCGTCCCCCCCCGGACCCCGGAGTACCTGGAAAAGGCGGAGGCGAACGGGTGGGGCACCCTCATTCGGGATTTCTACGTCTGGGCGGATAGATTCGTCGGCGCGGTGCTGGAAAAGCTCCAACCGGGCGACATCCTGATAGTCCTCTCCGATCACGGCTTCGCCAGCGCCTACCCGCCGGAGGACGTCCCCGTCGGCGGCGGCGCCGTTGGGCGCATGTCTTACTGGCACGACCCGACCGGGGTGCTGATTCTCTACGGGGAGGGCGTCAGGCAGGGCGAGAAGGGTCCCGAGGCGAGCGTGTACGACGTCTGCCCCACCGTCCTGGCCTTGTTGGGGATTCCGCCCGCGGGGGACATGCCCGGACGGACGCTTACCGGGGCCCTGGAGCCGGTCCTGGCGGCGTCGCTGGAGAGGGGACCCCTGTCCCACATCGTCCCGACCTACGGCCGCGAGAAACCGACGGGGGCGGATCTCACGCCGGATCTCTCCGAGACCGAGTTGGAAAGGCTCCGCGCCATCGGTTACCTGCAGTGACGAGAGCGGCCTTAAAATCCGGGGACCGCGCCCGTCCGGCCCCTTTTTTCTTGCCGAATAATCAACTGCGTCATATTCCGGCAAAGCCCCCGGTCCACGGAGGTCTCCCCTCCCCCCGTCGCCCGGCGGATGCACGAGAGACGATTCCGTTCAGCCGCGGGCACCGATGACTTTAACGTGGCATGTACAGGGTGCCTTTTGGTATAATAAAGAGGTTAATTAATTCAATCCAAGTCAATCATCGAACTATTCACGCGGCGTGCAACCGGGGGAGCCGTCGCTTCGTAACATAAGGTAAAGCCGAAACATGTCGGACCCAACCCGATCCCACACGACACCGGGAGCGACCTTGAACGACACCCTGGCGAGATTCCAGGACGAAAGGCGAAAATTCCCCATCACCCGGCGCTTCGCCTACCTGAACCACGCCGGACGCGGGCCCCTGTCGCCCCCGGCGCACGCGGTCATGGGGCGCATCACCGAGGAGATGCTCTACGTCCACCCGGACCAGCTCCCCGGGATGATCGAGGACTTCCGCCGCACACGGAGCTCCATCGCGGAGCTGATCGGGGCTCCGGCGACCTCCATCGGCCTCGTCCCCAACACCTCTTCGGGGATCGCGATGGCCGCCGGCTCGCTGCCCATCCAATCGGGCGACAACGTCATCTGCGCCCAGGGGGAGTTCCCGTCCAACGTTTACCCCTGGCTGAACCTCACCCGACGCGGGGTGGAGGTCCGCTTTCTGGAAAGACGGCCCGGCGGCGTCACCGTGGACCAGGTGCGAGAGGCGGTGGACGGACGGACCCGGGTCGTCGCCCTCTCCTGGGTCGGCTTCTCCGACGGGGTGAGGATTGACACCGCGGCCGTGGGCGCACTGTGCGCCGAGCGGGGGATATATTTCGTCGTGGACGCCATCCAGGGGGTCGGCGCGCTCCGGGTGGACCTCGGGGGGATAGACGTCCTGGTGTCGGGCGGCGGGAAGTGGACCCTGGCCCCCCAGGGCTCCGGCTTCGTCTATATCCGCCCCTCCCTGGTGGAGAAGCTGCACCCCGACCGGGTGGGCTGGCTCTCCATCGCCGGCCTGGCGGAGCTCAACGACCTGAACGCCCTGACGGCGTACCGGTTCGAGCTCGTCGGCGACGCCCGGCGCGTCGAGACCGGCAGCAACTCCGTTCTCACCCAAACCGCCCTGGGGGAGAGCTGCCGCTATTTGAAAGAGCTCGGCCCGGCGGCCATCGAGGAGTGGATAATCGCGCTATGCGATTACCTAGTCGAGGGGCTCCGGAAGAAGGGTTACCCCATCGTCACCCCGCTGGTGGAGGGGCGCCGGTCGGGAATCGTCTGCTTCGGGGTCGAGGATGCGGTGAATCTGGTCGAGAGGCTCCTCGAGAGGGACGTCATCGTCTCGGCGCGCGAGGGGAACGTCCGGGCGGGCATCCATTTCTACAACGACGAGGACGACGTGGACCGCCTGCTGGCGGAGCTTTAGCGCTTGCACCGGATACGGCCCATCACCCTGATCGCCCGCCGACCACGCCCTCGAGCTCGCCCTCGGCTTCGCCGTCCACCCGGGCTACGACTGCGTGGCCCGGCTCGATAAATGTGTCCCGGGCGCCTTTTTCGTCAAGAAGCCGTAACTATGCCCATCTTCGCCGCCGATTACGACTACGAGCTGCCCCGGGAGCGCATCGCCCAGCGCCCCGCCGAGCGGCGCGACGGGTCCCGCCTGATGGTCCTGGTGGGTAACCGCCCGCCGGAGCACCTCCTCTTCCCCGACCTGCCGAAGATGCTGCGTGAGGGGGACGTGCTGGTGGCCAACGACAGCCGGGTCAT
>JAPLSK010000038.1 GCA_026398675.1 bacterium
CACGGTCGCCCTAGACGAGCTGCTGACGCCCTCGACCGGGCCCGACCCGATAAGCGAACTGTAGGGGCCGACCGACGGCGCGCCGTTTAGGTCGGCCCGCCCCTCACCCCGTCCCTCCCCCCAAAGGGGGGAGGGCGATAAGGCCTAGCGTGAGTATGTGCCGAGTATCGGTCATCGTCGTCAATTACGACACCCGCGACGACCTCGCGCGCTGCCTGGACCACCTCGCGCGGCAGGACGAGCCCGTTGAAATCATCGTCTTCGACAACGGCTCGCGGGACGGCTCCGCGCAGGAGGCCCGGGCGGAAAAGCCGAAGCCGGGCGTAAGGCTTTTCGCAAGCCCGGTGAACCAGGGATATGCGGCGGCGACGAACCAGGCCGTAAGAAAGGCCCGGGGGAGATTAATCCTCCTCCTGAACCCCGACGCATTTCTCCCGACCGACGGGGCGAGGAAGCTGGCCGATATCCTCGACGCGGACGACACGCTGGGCGGCGTGGCCCCGCAACTGGTGGATGAGGACGGACGGATACAGCGGACATGCCGGAGACTGCCCAAGACGTGGGACTTGCTCTGCGAGCTGACCGGGTTGTCGAGGGTATTTCCCTCATCAGGCGTATTCAACCGATGGAAGATGGGGGACGACGATTTCGAGGGGGCGCGCAGGGTCGAGCAGGTTTACGCCTCGTGCTGGATGTTGCGGAAGGCGGAGTTCATCGAGCTCGGCGGTTTCGACACCCGGTTCCCGATATTCTTCAACGACGTGGACCTGGCGCGGCGGTTGGTCCGGGCGGGGCAACTTACGCTATACTACCCCCAGGTGGAGGTGGTCCATCGGGGCGGAACCAGTGTCAAAAAGGTCCGCGCGCTAAGCGTCCTTTGGAGTCACCGGGCCTTCTGGCGCTATTTGAGGGTGAACGGACCAGGGTTCAACCCGGTTCTGTGGATGATGGCGATGCCTCTGGCCGTGGCGGCGCCAATCAGGGCTCTGTGGCCGGAAATTAGTTGACCCGCACGCGGGCGACCACAGAGGACTCGTCCTGCGGGTCGCCCCTACGGGGACGGCGCAGACCTTTTGATATTGCAAAATATGAAAATCGTGACCGTTTGCAAGTTATAAGTTTATCACCTGTATCACCTTGAACCGGCTCGTGAAGGAAGGGCGCAGTTGAGATTTCACCGAACCCCTCCGTGCAAGTGGTGGCTCCTGGCCTGCCTGGCGCCGTCAATCGCCCTGGGCGCCGCGGCTACCGGCACTACGGCCGTCGCGCCCGATACGCCGCCCGCCGCCGAGGCGTCCACGGGACCGGTCACCGGGGTACCCACATTCGCTCAAAACGCCGCGCCATCACTCACCGCCACCTCCGATGAAACCGCGACGGAAGGCATCCCCCGCGTCACGCTTCTTTCGTGCGACCCGGACGGGGCATCCTTCGAGGTGACCTTCCCGGAAGCAGAAACCTACACCGAGCCCGTCGGGGACGAGACTTACACGGGGATACGCGTTTCCGGCACCTCAACCGAGGACCTGCCGGGCAGCGTGGGTCTTCCCGTGTTCCGCGCCCGGCTTTGGATTCCTCCCGGCGCCGGCACGACC
>JAPLSK010000039.1 GCA_026398675.1 bacterium
CGGGAGAGGCTGCCCCTGAAGAGCGCGCTTTCTTCCGACTGCGCCCCGCTCTCGGGGCTGGTCGAGGCGATGCGCGGGGCGGGCGAGATTACCTGGATGCGCGACTGCACGCGGGGCGGGCTGGCCTCGGCGGCCAACGAGCTGGCGGCGGATTTCCGCCTTGGCGTCCGATTTATCGAGGAAAACCTCGTCGTCCACGACGCGGCGGCGGCGGTGGCCGAGCTTCTGGGCCTCGACATCCTCCACGTCGCCAACGAGGGGGTCATCCTGGCCGCGGTGGCGGAGAACGACGCCGGTCGTGTCCTGGAAGCGGCCCGACGGCACCCCTACGGTCGGGAGGCGTCACTGGCCGGCGGCCTGACGGAAAGCCACCCGCGCCGGGTCGTCCTCGAGACGGCCGTCGGCGGGGAGAGGGTCGTGGACATGCTCACCGGCGAGCAGCTCCCCCGCATCTGCTAGTGTCCGCCGGTGGAATGTGTTAATCTTCCCGCGTATCGTAAAAGTTCACCCGAAGGAGACGAGATGGCAGAGGGCACCAGCGGGGAAAAGGCGCGCAACCTGGAGGCGGCCTTCGCCCAGATAGAGCGGAAGTACGGCAAGGGCGCGATAATGCGCATGGGCGGTGAGGGCGAGCGGGACATAGACGTCATCCCCACCGGCTCCCTTTCCATTGACCGCGCCCTGGGCGTGGGCGGCCTCCCTCGGGGCCGGATCATCGAGATATACGGCCCCGAGGCCAGCGGCAAGACCACCCTCACCCTGCACGTCATCGCCAGCGCCCAGAGCCTGGGCGGCATCGCGGCCTTCATTGATGTGGAGCACGCCCTGGACATAAAATACGCGAAAAACCTCGGCATCAACATAGACGAGCTCCTGGTCAGCCAGCCCGACACCGGGGAGCAGGCGCTGGAGATAGTGGAGATGCTCGTCCGCTCGGGCGCCGTGGACCTCGTGGTGGTGGATTCCGTGGCGGCCCTGGTCCCCCGGGTAGAAATCGAGGGCGAGATGGGCGACAGCCACGTGGCCCTGCAGGCCCGGCTGATGAGCCAGGCCCTGCGCAAGCTCACCGGCGTGGTGAGCCGCTCCAACTGCTGCATCCTCTTCACCAACCAGATTCGCGAGAAGATCGGCGTGGTCTTTGGCAACCCCGAGGTCACCCCTGGTGGGCGGGCGCTCAAGTTCTACACCACGGTGCGCATGGAGGTGCGCCGCATCGGCTCCCTGAAGGTCGGCGGCGACAACATCGGCAACCGCAGCCGGGTCAAAGTGGTCAAGAACAAGGTCGCACCGCCGTTCAAGGAGGCCGAGTTCGACATCATCTTCGGTCTGGGCATCAACCACGTGGGCGAGGTGATAGACCTCGGCGTGGAGGCCGGCGACATCGAGAAGTCGGGGAGCTGGTTCTCCTACGACGGCGAGCGCCTGGGCCAGGGCAAGGAGAACGTCAAGGAGTCGCTCGACGAGAAGCCGGAGATGCTGGCGGCCATCGAGGCCAAGGTGCGCGATTTCTTCGGCATACCGGTGCAGAAGGCTGGCGCGAAGTCCAAGAAAGTGGCCGATTCGGAGTGACCGCCCGAGCAGCTACGTGCCCGTGAGTTTCGGGTCGAATGCAGGGGCGGGGGCTTCGTACCCCGCCCGTTTTCACGTTCCAAACCCCCGACCGTCATTCTAATCCTCTCCTCGCTGCGATGACGTAGGGCGGCCCCTCTGTGGGCCGCCGCGTTTACGTCCCCGGCCTCGACCCGCACCCCACCCCCCTCCCTAGCCCGTAGGCGAGCCTACCCCCAGAGAGGGGGAGGGGATATTCGGCAGCCCTCACCCTATCCCCACCGGCAAATTGCGATGATGTAGGGGCCGACCGACGGCGCGCCGTTTAGGTCGGCCCGCGGGCGACCGTGGAGGACTCGTCCTACCGG
>JAPLSK010000040.1 GCA_026398675.1 bacterium
GCCCGCGCCCTCATGCAGAACGGCCACCAGGGAGTCGTCCACCAGGGCGTGGACGTAGGTCGAGCTGTGCTGACTGGTAAAGAAGAGCCGCAGGACGCCGTCCGCCGTTTGAACGTCGTCCCGGGGCTCGATGGCCTGCGCGAGGGCCAGTCCGACTGCGGACAGGAAGCGGGGGAAGTGGAGCCGATCGGGCACATCTCCTTCCAGCGCCAGGATGAACTCCCCCGTCTGGGCGTCCACGGCATAGAACGAGGTGGTGGAGTTCATCCCCGAGTTGGTCAGCTCGCCCCAGAATGCGTACCGGCAACCGGCCTCCCTGGCCTGCTCGGCGGCCTCCGCCTGTCCGAAGGCCCTTTTCCGGATAAGCCGTTCCGGCACGTCCTGCCCCTCATCGGCTAGTTTTGCCAGCTCGACCAGATCGGGGTGCAGTACGACGCGGAAGTCCGGACCGTAGTCGTCGAGCGCCTCCTCCACCTCGGCCACCGCAATGAGGCTCATGTAAGGGTCCTCGTAGGAGAGGAAGAAGGGGAGGGCGAGGACGCGGTTGCGACGCGCCTCCAGGTCCAGGGGAAGACGGTGCCCGTACCACGACATGTCGGTGTCCACCGGCAACCTCTTGGCCACCGCCAGCGCCATGGTATCCAGCCGGGTGAAGGCCGGGGCGTCCCCCAGGACGGTCAGGGGTCGGCGTGCGTCGCCCGCGCCGAGGGGGTTGAAACCATAAACCCGCATCAGGGCGCGCGAGAGAACTCGTTCGAGCTCAACGGAATCGCCGTCGGATGGAATCCCGACGACGCCCCCCACGACCCTGCCGGATCGAGGATCGTAGGTCGGCGTCAGGTCTGAACCGACGGGGGCGCTCCGGACGATGACGTCGGCCCGCAGCTCATCCTCGGCGGCGCGCGTGAATTCGAGGGAACCGATTTCAGGGAGCCGGGGGCCGGAGAGGGGCTCGCGGATGGCGTCGAGCGCTCCGTTCAGGTCCGGTTCGACGTACACCCGGGGCGGCGAATCCCAGCGACACCGCCAGCGGGTGTCCACGTCCGCGAGGGAGGTGGCGCTGGAATCCCGGATGAAATCCACCAGGGAGACCGGAACCTCGCCCAAGCGCACCACGGCGGGGATGAGGGCGACGGTGAGCCGCTCGGTGCGCCCCACGGGCCGCCGATAGGGGGCGAAACGCTCCCCGGCCCCGACCCCCAGAACGCCGAAGCCGTCAAAGGTGATTCGGAACTCGCCCCGGCTGTCGGTCTGCACCGACTCGTCCTGGATGGTCACCTCGGCCCCGGGCACAGGTGAACCCGTGGCCACATCCAGGACCACCCCGGCAATAAACTTCGCCTGGGCGATACCGACCAGGACGAGCGGGAGGAGCAGTTTCAGCTTCATCAGTGAGGGCAACGCTAGCATAAGAAACCGCGCCTGACAAGCCGGCCGGGAAGCTTCCATTTCCCATTCGACCGCGGCTGGATTATAATCACCCGACCGTGAGCTACGAACCGCATGAACCGCTGGTCCTAGTCGCCGGAACGGGCCGCCTCCCCCTCGTGGCCGCCCGGAGCCACCGGACGGGTGGCGGACGCCTCCACCTGGTCAGCCTCTCCCGGCAGATTCCCAAAGAGCTCGAAGAGCTGGCCACCGAGGCCGTCATATTCAGCGTCGGCCAGGTCGGCGGCATCCTG
>JAPLSK010000041.1 GCA_026398675.1 bacterium
GCTGTTGCGCGAGATGAGCGCCGGGTCCGTCGGCGCCGATTCCGCGGGCCGCGACCCCGCCAAGGCCCTCGACACGCTCACCCACGCCGTGATGGGCGAGCTGGGCATCTCCATGGCCGCCCAAACGCCAAAGCCCACCACCGCCGTGGCCGGCGTCGGCTTCGACGTCGTGATAGTCCTCTGCCGCGACACCTGGAGCCGGAGCCCGGACTGGGCCGGGTCGCCGACGGTGGGCTGGTTCTACGAGGACCCGTCACGGATTCCCGCCGAGCACGGCCGGCGGCTCAAGGCCTTCCGGCAGATTCGGGACAGCCTGGCCCGGCGGATCGAAAGACTCCTGGACCTGCCGCTGGTGTCGTCCAGCCGCGACGCCCTGGCCGAGATGATCCGTAAGATACCCGGTTGATGCGGGACAGGGGCGGCCGTGGAATCCGGGCCGGTTTATTAAAAAACGAGGGATTAGCCCGATGGACGTGAGAATTTCGGAAATCGCCGGGCACGCGGGGGAGGCCGTGACCCTGCGCGGCTGGGTCTGCGGCAAGCGCCTGAGCGGGAAGAAGCTCCTCTTCCTGCTTCTGCGGGACGGCTCGGGGCGCATCCAGGCGGTCGCCTCGGCGGACGACCTGCCGGAGGGCGAGTTCGCGGCCGCGGCGGGGACCGACCTGGAATCCTCCTGCGCCGTCGCCGGGACGGTCCGGGAGGATAAACGGGCCCCCGGCGGCTTCGAGCTCACCGTGACCGGCTTCACCCCCCTCGGCCCGAGCACGCCCGATTACCCCGTCCAGCCAAGGGCCGCGGCGTGGAGGCCCACGGCGTGGACTACCTCCTCGAGCACCGCCACCTCTGGCTGCGCACCGAGCGCCAGTGGGCCGTCCTGCGCCTGCGCGACCGGGCCATCCTCCACCTGCGCCTGTTCCTGGACGACGAGGGCTACGCCTGCGTGGACTCGCCGATAATCACCGCCAACGCCTGCGAGGGGACCAGCACCCTTTTCAAGTTGGAGTACTTCGACCGGGCGGCGTACCTGTCGCAGTCGGGGCAGCTCTACTCGGAGGCGACCTGCCAGTCGCTGGGGCGGGTTTACTGCTTCGGGCCGACCTTCCGCGCGGAGAAATCCTTCACCCGCAAGCACCTCACCGAGTTCTGGATGCTGGAGCCCGAGGCGGCCTTCCTGACCCACGACGAGAACGTCGCCCTCCAGGAGCGCATGGTCAAGCACGTGACGGGGCGGGTGCTGGAGGAGAGCGCGGACCTGATCGAGAAAATCCACGACCCCAAGGGGCTGGACTTCGTCCGGGGCGAGGAGACGGCGGCGGAGGTTTTTCGCCGTCTGGAGGCGGCGCGGGACAAGCCCTTCGCCCGGCTGAGCTACGACTCGGCGCTGGAAAAATTGAAGGAGGCCGGGGAGCCGCTGGAGTGGGGGGAGGATTTCGGGGCGCCCCACGAGACGGCCCTGGGCGCCCTCCACGACGTGCCGATTTTCATCGAGCGCTGGCCCGCCAAGGCCAAGGCGTTCTACATGGAGCCCGACCCCGACGACGACCGCTACGTCCAGTGCGACGACCTCATCGGCTCGGGCGGCTTCGGGGAGCTCATCGGCGGCAGCATCCGCGCCCACGACCCGGAACTTTTGGAGAGAAGAATCGCGGAGCACGGCCTGGACCGCAAGGCCTTCGGCTGGTATCTGGACGTGCGGCGGTACGGGGCGGTGCCGCACGGCGGCTTCGGCCTGGGGCTGGAGCGGTTCGTGCAGTGGCTCGGCGGGGTGCACCACATCCGCGAGGTCATCCCCTTCCCCCGGACGATAAAGCGCCTGGACCCGTAGCGTATGCGCGGCTGTCCCGAC
>JAPLSK010000042.1 GCA_026398675.1 bacterium
GCGCTCCTGCGCGAGCTCTGTTTCAACCTGTACGACGAGCGCCGCATTCCCTCGACCCGCGCCGGCGTCAATGAGCTCTTCTACCTCATCGAGGGCAACGACCTGCTGAAGAACCTCGTCGCCCGGGGGGATTACTACCCGCCGGAGGTGCTGCGTCGTCTCGGCACATTTTACCCGGCCGCCGCTCAAACCGGCTCGGAGGCCGAGACGGAGGAGGGCCTGGAGACCGAAGCGGTTATCATCACCAACGTCTCCAGCTCCCGGACGCGGGAGATGATAGCCCACACCCAGGTGTTGTCGGAGTTCCTGGCGTCCGGCATACCGCGGCTGGAATCGCCGGTGACCGTGGCCGATCTGGGGCGGACAGCCTTCGACGAGCTGCGGGATTACCAGCTCGGCTGGATAGCCTGGGGGCTCTCCCGGGACGCTTCGTACCGGGGGCTGGAACTGAGCCGGGAGGAAGCCCGGCTCGCTATACGGGAGGCGGGGCTCGCCGAGCCGGTCTCGATGAACGCCGAAATCATCGGGGGCACCCTGGCTCCCTGGGTGGATAACTACGTGAAAAATTCCGGTGACGTGCTCCTCGACGACGGGCCCGCGCAGGAGCGCCTTGCCGCGGCGGTCGCCGGCGTCTGGCGGCCCGGCGGGGACCTGTACCCCGACACCGCGGAAATCTCCGCCGCCATCCGGGGGGCGCTGCCCGAGAGCTATCTCGCAAAGTACCCTGATGACCCGGACTGGCTCGCCGACATCATCGCCAAGCGGACGACCCACAGCATCCAGAACGGCGTGGTTGACCGCTGGACGGATAATGTGCTGGGGAGGCTGCCCGAGCCTTTTTCCGCAAACGCGGAGTTCGTCGCCGACCTGCGCGGGGCCCTCTACGAGCTCACCGACCGCACGGCCTACGTGCCGTCGGACATGGCCTGGCGCCTGACCGGAGAGCCCCCGGAGGAAATCGTCCCGCTGCTCGTCACGCAGAGCGGCTTCCCCCGCATCTTCAGCATCATGGAACAAAAGCTGGTGGAAAACCAGATAATCTCCACAGCCATCGCCTACGTGCTGGTCTTCTTCCTCCTTCTGGTCTTGATGCGCAACATCGTCGGCGGCCTCCTGGCTTCGATTCCCATCCTGCTCACGGTTTTAATCAACTTCGCCATCATGGCCCTGTGGGGCGTCCCGCTGGACTTCGTCACCTTGATGATAGCCAGCCTGGTGATAGGCATCGGGGTGGACTACACCATCCACTTCACGGAGAGCTTCCGCCGTGAGCTCGCTCGGTCGGAAAGCCCCGTCGCGGCGCTGGAGCGTGTCCTGGCCACCACGGGGCGCGCGGTCATCATCAACGCCGTGAGCGTCGCCGCGGGCTTCCTGGTCCTTATCGCAAGCGAGATCATCCCCCTGCGCCAGTTCGGCGTCCTGGTGGCGGTGACCATGGTCGCCAGCTCCATGGCGGCGCTGGTCATCCTCCCGGCCGTCTACTTCACCTTCCGCCCGAAATTCATCTTCGACAGAGGGATCGAGCCCCTCGTCGCAGAGAAGGAGAAAAAATGAAATCCTTGGCAATCACCCTGGCCCTGTTCATTTTTACGTGCGCGCCCGCGCTGGCCATCACCGCCCAGGGGATTCTGGACAAAATCTCCGATACCCTGACCGGCGCGGACGACATGACCGCGGTCTATAAAATCACCGTCACCGACGCCGACGGCGCAAGCCAGACCTCGACGATTAAAATCTGGACCCTGGGCGCCCTGAAACGGATGATCAAGTACACCTCCCCATCCTCGGTGAAGGGCATCGGCTTTTTAGTGCTGGGCGAGGACGAGATGTACTTCTATTCCCCCAGCCGGGCCGACGTCCGCCGCATCTCGTTCCACGCCCGCAACTAGGGCTTCCACAACCCCGACTTCAGCTATGCGGACCTGGCCAGCTACTACACAAGCTCAAGCTGGTCCCGAAATCCGGCGCGGACACCGGTTATTCGAGCCTATACATGTGGGTCAACCGGGACACCTGGGTCTTCGACCGCATAGATTTCTACGACTCCACGGGGCTCGTCAAGCGGATGACCTCGGGGTCGGTGGAGGTCCGGGACGGCTACACGACCCTGGGCGCCCTCTTGATGGTCAACCAGAAGACCGGGCACAAGACCCGGATAACCATCTCCAGCGTGGAGTACGACACCGGTCTCGAGTCGTCCTTCTTCAGCCAGCGCGAACTCAAGAAATGAGCGGGGGGTATTTTATGAATGGCAAACCCGTTGTACTGCTTCTGGCGCTCCTGGCGGTCGCCTCAACGGCCCAGGAGGGCGAAACCGGGGACGATGTCGAGTACCCCACGGCCGACTCGGGCGCGGTGGTCGAGGATTCCGCCATAATCCCCGAAATCAAGCTGGGCGCCACCATCGCCGTGGACCTGCGCCACCTGACCGAGCCGCCCCACGACTTCACCTACAACGAAAACGACCTAAGCCTCTCCGTCACGACCAAGTGGGAGAAGGCCGAGGCCGCCGGCAGCCTGCGCCTGCGCGGGCTGGGATTCTCCACCGCCTCCTCCTCGGCGGACCTGGAGTACATCGGCTACGTTGACCCGTGGAGCCTGGAGCTCGAGAGCGCCTACCTCAACCTCTACGGCCTCCCCCTGGACCCGGTGGACATCTCCATCGGCAAGCAGGAGGTCGGCTGGGGGGTCGGCGACAAACTGCGCACCTACGACGAGGTAAACCCCGGCGACTACGAGGACCCGCTGGACTTCGGCGAGCACCTGGGAGTGAACATGGTGCGGCTGACGAGCTGGTTCTCGGGAACCTGGTTCCTGGAGGGCGTCTTCGTCCCCGGCTTCACCCCGGCCCGGCTCCCGGCCGAGCGGTGGCAGGCGGTTCCGGAAATGGACCTCGGCGAGTTCATGGGAATGCCGCTTTGGCTGTCGCAGCTCTCCACGCCGGTGGAGTTGCCGGAGTCCTCCCTGGCCGAGTCGGCCGAGTACGGCGCCCGGTTCAAGGGAAGCCTGGGGCCGGTGGACCTCGAGCTGGCCTACCTCTATACCCGGGAGCACCTCCACGTGGCCACCGACCTGACCGTTGAATTGACTACGGACCCCGACGCGCCGCCCTTCACCATCCCGGTGAACGTCACCGCCCGGAGTACCTTCCCCCGGCGGCACATCGTCGGGGCCTCCTTCGCCGCCGACGTTTTCGATTTTGGCCTGTGGGGCGAGGTGGCGGCCTACGTCTACCCCGAGGACATCGTGCAGACCCAGACCAGCCCCCTGGGCACCACGGAGACGGTCCTCTACCCCAAGGGCGCGTTCTTCAAGTGGATGGGTGGGATTGATTACAGCTTCGGCGGGTGGTACACCCAACTCCAGTACATTCACGGGCTCTACGACGAGCGCGGCGCCGCCGAGATGGGCGACTACTTCGTCTTCGCCCTGGAGAAGGGCCTCTTCTACGACGTTCTCAAGGTCCGCCTGGCCGCGGGGGTGGAGGTGCCCGACTTCGACACCCTCGAAAAAAATTGGGGCTTTATCCTGCTACCCGAGCTTACCTACGAGCCGCTCACGGGGCTGAATGTGATTCTAGGCGGTTACTGGCTCGAGGGCGCTGGCGACTCCAAGTTCGCCGGGATGAACAAGAACGACGAGGTGTACCTGAAGGTCCGGGTGGACTTGTAACCCGAGCTTAAATCCGTCAAAAAAGCGGGCCCCTCGGCCCGCTCACCTTTTCCGAACAAACGTTCGGTTGAACCGTTCGGCTCAGGGGAAATACTCCGGCTGGCGGTAGGCGACGGTCCGCTCCAGCACCCAGCCCACCGGCTCACCGTCAATAGTGGCCGGGCTCCACATGGTTTTGGCGAAAAAGGCCAGGGCATCCAGGTCGGCCTCCCGGCGGCCCGAGCTCTCGATTATCCACACCTTCCCCGGATGCCCGTCGGGGGCGACGTAAACGCCCACCCTTACCTCGCCTTCCCAGCGACGGTCGTTCAGCTTCAGGGGCGGAGCATCGGGGGTGGAGATGCCCGTCGGCTCGACAACCTCCACGGCCGCCGGCGGGCCGGGGGAGGGGTCGAGGTCGGCCTCGGCGACCGGCTTGCCGACAGGCTCTCCGAGCGACTTACCGATTGTAATCGGTTCGGACGAGAGCGGCCGGGACGCGATATCCGCTTCCACCGGTCCGGACTGCGCCCGTGACGACGGACTCAAGGCCTCGGGCATCCCCGGCGGCTCGACGACCGCCTCGGATGATTCGAGGCTCACCGCGATGGGCAGCTCGCGGCAGTTCCTGGCCGGCGGCTCCACGGAGCCCGCCCCGGCCACCAGCGCCCGCAGAAGCAGGAGGTGCGCCAGGACGGACAGGAGTATCCCGCTCCGCAGGAAACCCGATTTCACGCGGTTGACCTCTCCCAACTGCAACCTCGGGCGGTGAGGACGAGTCATCCCGCCTTTTTTACCAATGGTTAAAAGAGGCGGCGTCCGGTCTGATTTTACAATAAAACAGCGACCGTGGTCGGCCGCCGGTGAATCGGACCGCGCCGTCACCCCGGTCTCGGTCAGAACCCGGCCGTCTGGTAGGCCTGCTCGTAGGGCACCTTGACGAAGAGCCGGCAGACGGTGGGCCGCCCGTCCACGGTGGCCGGCCGCCACTGGGTGTCGCGGTAGCAGACGAGGGCGTCCCGGTCGGCGTCCTCGCGACCCGAGGACTCCTCCACCCAAAGGTCCACCATCCGCCCCCTGTCGTCTATCAGA
>JAPLSK010000043.1 GCA_026398675.1 bacterium
CAGCTGTACAATGGCAAGGACGGGCCGGGGTTGACCCTGTACGACGAGAACGACAATCTCCGCGTCTGGCTGTACACGGACGAGGACAGTCCGGTGGTTGCCCTGCGCGACGAGAACGGCGTGAACCGCGTCTGGCTGTGCACGGACGCGGACGGGCCGGGGCTTGCCCTGCGCGACGAGAACGACAATCTCCGCGCCTGGCTGTGCACGGACGTGGACGGACCGGGGCTGGACCTATTCGACGAGAACGGCAATACCCGTACTGAATTGTACGTAGACATGGACGGGCCAGCTCTGAAACTCTACGATGAGAACTTCATTCTCCGTGCCGGGCTCGTCGTGTTCAAGGAAGTACCGTCTCTTAGCCTGTATGACGAGAACGGCAATTCCCGCGCTGGCCTGATTGTGACTGTGAACGGCCCGATGTTGGGCTTGGGCGACGAGAATGGCAAGATTCGCGCAGGGCTGGCCGTGTTCAAGGGACCGGGGCTGATCTTGAGCGACGAAAGCGGCACGCCCATCTGGTCGGCGCCATAGAGCCGCCCCCCCACGCGGGGGCGGGGAATGAAACCACAGATTCGAGCGGCAGCTTAACCTGGAGGTGGGGGAATGAGGCAGTCGGGGCCGATTCGCTGTCCGGGTTGCGGAGCGCCGCTGGCGTCCGTCGTCGGCGACAAGTGGGCGGACGTAATCCGCCTAGCCCGCACCGGCTCCGGCTACTGGCAGTTCACCCTCGAAATCGAGGGCGGCGAGCCCGTCCTCCTGAGAAAAACCGAGAAGATTATGCCGGGGAGGGGCGGGAGTTGACCTTTTCGGAGTTGGTCGAGGAGTTCCTGGTCTACAGCCGGGACCATCGGCGGTCGGCGCCGTAGAAGGTCTCCGCGCCGATGAGGCCACCCGTCCGGATATGTTAAAATAACAACTAGGGCCGGTTTACGGACCGCGACACGTAAAAAAACGGAGCGGCGTTGAAGGGCTCCTTCAAGGAAATCACCCTGGCCGACGTCGTCCAGCTTCTGGTGATGAACCGGAAGACGGGCCGCCTTTCCCTGGAATCGGACCAGCGCCAGGCCTATTTCGATTTCCTCAAGGGCGCCATCGTCAACGCCGTCTCGGGCGACCTTGAGGGCGAACAGGCCTTCTACGACCCCTTCTGCTGGGACTCGGGCGGCTTCGAGTTCAAGCCCGAGGAGAAGATAGACACCGAGCAGCGCCTGGGCCGCAACTGGCAGCAGATGCTCTTCGAGGCCGTCCGCCGCGCCGGGGAGTGGGAGGAGCTCCGCGGCAAGGTGGGCAACGGACTCTCCATCCCCCGCCTCGTGGGCAAGATAGAGCCCACCCTCTACGACCGCGATTCCCCCGAGCGCAAGATATTCCTTCTCATTGACGGCCGGCGCAACATCCACACCCTGGCCAACCTCGTCAGCCTTTCCATGCGTCAGGTGCTCCTGGTGCTCGAGAAGTTTTTGGGCTCGGGCGTCATCACCGTGGAGCGCAACCCCGTCACAGACCACCTCGAGCGGTTGCTGTCCGGTTACATCGGCCCCTCGGCTCGGAACTTCATCGAGCGGGAGGTGCGGCGCCTGGGCGGCGAGATAGAGCTGGCCAACCGCAGCGAGCTGCTCGAGGTCTGCCGGAACGCCGAGGGGTTCGCCCGGGATTACATCTCACGGGCCGAGTCCAAGGCGCTCCACGACGAGCTGGTGGGCTACATCAACTCCATCTTCCGGCAGTCGGAATGACAAAACGGGTGGACCTTTGCGTCCGCCCCTTTTTTTAGCATGCGGCTCTTACTCCGGTTGCGATGACGTAGGGGCGGGCCTCCGTGCCCGCCCGTCTCGTCGCCTTGACGTAAACCCGACTTGGGGGGGGATAATCGCGCCGATGGCGAACGACGAAGAAAGAAAGAGCCTGTGGCGCAAGTCGCCCATGATCGGCCTCTACATGGGCCTCGTCCTCGGGCTCTTCGAGGTCATCCCCATGATCTCCGAGGGCGGGGTGCCGTTCTGGCACCTCTTCGCCGTCTTCGGGCACCGGCTGGCGGTGGGGTTCATCATCGGCGCGGCGCCGCTGTGGTACTTCGGCGTCACCCAGGGGGCGCTGGTCGCGCTCGTTCTGGACGTCCCCTTCGCCCTGTTGACCGGGGCGCCGTGGTACTACTGGCTCTCGATGGCGGTTCTGGGCGGCGGGCTGACCGGCTACATGGTCGGGCGGTTCCGCACCGGGGGCGAGATGGAAAAACCCGGCGGCCACCGGTAGCGATGACCTCGCAGGGACCGACCTTAGGTCGGCCCGTTTTTGTACGTTGGCGCAATTAAGGAAGTTAGGTTCGGAGCGGTCCCCCTCTCCCCGTGGGAGAGGGATAAAGGGTGAGGGCTGCATTTAATCCCCCTCCCCCCTTTGGGGGGAGGCTCGCCTACGGGTTGGGGTGAGAGTCGGGGCGTTAAAGCGGCGGGGACTAAAGTCCCCGCCCTACATTCGGGCGCAGGGCGATGGATG
>JAPLSK010000044.1 GCA_026398675.1 bacterium
GACACGGCTCTGTGGGGAGATGAAACCCGATGTGGTTTGGGATCTCTACGGCGGGGGCGGCCTGCTGGGCTCGGCGGCTCTCGCGGGTGGGGCGCGGCTCTGGCTCGTCGAGGCGGACCCCTTCGGCGCGGCAGACGCGGAGGAGAACCTGTCCCGGTCGGGGGGGGATTTCCGGGTCACGGCGGGAACGGTGGAGCGGGTCCTGGCCGAGGGTCCGCCCGAGCCGCTCGGCGGGCCGGACCTGGTCATCCTGGACCCTCCCCGGACGGGGCTTCCCCGGGAAGTCACGGAGTCGTTGATCGCGCTTAAATCCCCCCGCATCGCCTATGTGTCCTGCAATCCGGCGCGGTTCTGGCGCGACGCCGCACTATTTATCCGGGGAGGATACGAGCTGGAGGGGCTCGCGGCGTTCGACATGCTCCCCCAGACGCCGGGCCTGGAGCTCGTCGGCATGTTCCGATAGGGTTGGAAGTGGTTGCCTACCTCCCCCGGCGGGTCGTGGACGTCGCCGGCCGGCGTGGCGTGGAGAATGTGACTGTCGCTTCTGCGTCAACTTGAACTTGACACATAGTGAAAAAAAGTATATATAAAGGTTAGTTAGGAGGGAGAGGATATGAGCCCGGAAGAGGTTCGCAAGGCTGCTTCGGCCATCCGCATCCGGCCCCGGGTATTGGTCAACAACAACCTCTTCCCCCAGGACCCGCCCACCTACATCTACTGCACCGTCATCGAGAGGGAGATAGGCTCGGAAGATATTTCGCGGGCTTGGCATTATCGCTTGAAAAAATCACCGGGGGCCCGCCGGGGACCCACACCACCTACCGCCCCATCGGCTGGAACAACGACCCGGAAGCCTAGTTGGGTAAACACTCGCTCTACGGGTATCCCCCCGACGACGACTGGCCCGTTCTCAGGACCAACCTCGACCCGGCCATCCAGTACGTTTACAACGTCGTCATCCTCCCCGCGCCCTACATGCAGGTCCCCCCGCCGCCACCCGGCATCGCATGGGCCAAGACGGTGAACTTCATCGGTGCCCCCGAGTACTGGTGGAGCTATAATCCCTATGAGTATCGTTTCGAGTTAAATCGGCAACCGCCACCGCTCTACGTCGGTGTTTTCAACAACTTCCCCCACCCCTGCGGGCCCAGGCAGGGCCATCCGCCCTACTGGCCTGACCCGGACGACGTCTGCCACGTTGACTGGTGCAAGCGCAGCCTCTGGCCGCAGTATCTGGATGAGGCCGAACACGGCGACATGAGGCTGAACATGCTCATTAACGACTGGGGCACGTGGGAGGAGCTGTTCAGCGAATATATCCAGACCATCCCGCGTTGGGTGCAGTAAAGGAGAAAAAATGAGGGTTTCAATGTTGATATTGTTGCTTCCGGCGGTAATCCTCGCCCAGGTGGACGTGGCGTTCATGCTGACGACCCCTCGTGACCGCTGGTCGGAGGCGATAGAGTTCGTAGAGAACGACCCGCGCTTCGATAGGGTTGATTACATTTATTGCCGCTCCTTCACGCCACCCTTGGTTGCGATGCAGCAGTACGATGTTATCTTCACTGGGGGTTCTACATACTGGGACCAAGATGAGTTCGGCG
>JAPLSK010000045.1 GCA_026398675.1 bacterium
ACTGGCCATCGAGGCCCGGGAGCACACCGGTCACGATATCACGGGGATGGAGCTGCCGGAGGATTTCGAGCTCGCCAAGGCGCACGGGCGGGTCGAGCGCCTCCGCCGTTTCCGCGCGAGTCTGGGCGATATCAACTACGCCGCTGTCTCCAGCTTCGACGCCGCCTGCGAACGTCGCGACTTCTACCGTTCCCGCCGCGACGAGCTGGAGCGCGGTGCAGTGAGCCTGGGTGAGTCCATCCGCCGACTGAACGCCGAGGCGAGCGAACGGTTCCTGGTGACCTTCAACCAGGTGGTGGTCAACTTCGAGAAGCTGTTCCGGAACCTCTTCTCCGGCGGCGAGGCCCGGCTGACCCTCACCGGCGGGGATCCGCTGGAGGGGGGGATCGAGATAAACGTCCGGCCTCCGGGGAAGGGGAGCCAGCCGTTAATCCTCCTCTCCGGCGGCGAGAGGGCGCTCACCGCAATCGCCCTCCTCTTCGCCCTCTTCGAGGTCAAGGCCAGCCCGTTCTGCATCCTGGACGAGATAGACGCCCCCCTGGACGACGCCAACGTGGACCGCTACCTGAAGCTCTTGGCCATCTTCGCCCAGAAGAGCCAGTTCCTCGTCATCACCCACAACCGCCGCACCATGGAGGCGGCGGATACGCTGGTGGGGGTCACCATGGTGGAGGCGGGGGTGAGCCGCCTGTACACCCTGGCCTTCTCCGGCGGGCGACTGGTCACCGAGGAGGACCAGCGGTCTTTTTCGCTCAAGAGAAAGAATTTGGGCGGGGGTTCGAGGAAGGGCTAGACCGGCCTTGGCAATCCTGATGTCATTGTTGGTGGGAATGGTCTATTCTATTTGTGACGAAACTCCGTATGGGACACCCGCAGGACGAGTCCTCGGCGGTCGCCCGCGGGCGGGGACGGAGCCCCGCCCCTACGAGCAAAACCGAGAAGGGGTCACGATGAAGAAGACTTTAGTCATCATGCTGATGGTTATATTGTTTGTCCTGAGCTGCGAACAGGCGCGCTGGGAAGACGCCGTTGCGACTGCCGCTGAACAATTGGACACTGTAAAGGCTGGAATCCATATCCAAGACCAACAAATGATGATGGTAAGGAAAGCCTTATTAGACTGCATCATCGTGCAGTTGGAATGTGTTGCCCAGGAAATAGAGGAGGCAAAGGCGTATGATGGTGACGAGGAAGTAGCCAAGATTTATGTGACCGCGCTTTGCTTGATTGATGAAAGTCGGGCTCTTCTAAAGGAGTGTGAGGAGGGGCTGGCGTTGTACAAGGCCGTCGAGTTGGACGCCATCCACAACCTGGAATCCTCGCACTCGGTTTTCGAAGCCGAGCAGGGGTTCACGCCGCCCGAGAAGATTTCCGCTCCGGAGCCCGTGTTCCCGCCCATGCTCAAGGACGCGGGCTGGTCAGGCACCTGCTCCATCGGGCTCTACATTGACGAGGCGGGCAACATCGGCAAAGTCTGGGTCATCCGCAGCACTGGCGAGAGCGAGGCCGATCAGGCGGCGATTGAGGCCGCCTGGGCCTCCCAGTGGAGGCCGGCCACCCAGAACGGCGTCCCCATAGCTAAGAAGATCTCCGTCACCTATGAGTTCGAGATTAACGTCTACTAGCTGGACCGCGACCCCGGAGGAGGGGGTAATGAGATGAAAAAAATCGCAGTCATCATGCTGATCGCCGCCGCCCTCACCGCCACAAGAACAGTGGATATGTTAGTTTACGGTGTCCTCAGGCACTGACATCTCAGGAACTTCACAGCAAAAAACCTCCCGCGGGAGGTTTAGTTGTTAAGTAAGTATCCGCCCGGTTCTAGGCCAGGTCCAGAATTGGCTTGAAGGCGGCCAGGAGCGCCTGGGTGGCCGGGGAATCGGGCAGGCTCAACACCATGGGCTTGCCGGAGTCGCCGGCCTCGACCGCCGTGGGGTCCAGCGGCACGCTGCCGAGGAAGGGTACGCCCAACTCGCCGGCCAGCTTCTCGCCGCCACCGCGCTTGAATAGGTCAATGCCCCCGCCGCAGTGGGGACAGACGAGCCCGGCCATGTTTTCTATCACCCCGACGACGGTCATGCCGACGCGGCGGGCGAAGCCTATGCTCCGGCGCACGTCGTCGGTGGAGAGGGTCTGGGGCGTGGTCACCAGGAGCCCCAGGGCCCCGACGACGGTCTGGGCGATGGAGAGCGGCTCGTCGCCGGTCCCGGGGGGCGAGTCTATGATGAGCCAGTCCAGGTCGTCCGCGGCCCCGTCGTCGTCACCCCAACGGGTGTTGCCGATGAGCTGGTTTATCACGCCCATCTTCAACGGCCCGCGCCAGATCATGGCCTGATCGGCGTCCGGAATCAAGAGGCCGATCGAGACGACCCTCACCCCTCCGGGACCGACGAGGGGGATCGCCCGCTCGCCGTCGGTGTCCAGGAGCCTCCCGGCGAGGCCCATCAGGGTGGGAATGGAGGGGCCGTGGAAATCTATGTCCAGCAGGCCGACGCGTTGGCCCGCCATGCCGAGGGTCACGGCCAGATTCGCCGCCACGGTGGACTTGCCGACGCCGCCCTTTCCGCTGAAGACCAAGAGCTTGTGCCTGATTCGGTCCAGGCTGCGGTTGACGGCCACTCGGAGCGTCCACTGCTTCTCGTCCTCGCCCTTGCGCCTGGAATCGCGGGACGACAGTTTCTCCTCTTCCATCGTTCCTTCCCCGGTGGGTGTCTCGGGTAATAGTATACTAAATCGGTCGGAATTTCAACGGGGCTCAGAGCCCCTTCGAGATTTGGGCGTAGGCGCTGTGGTTGTGGATGCTCTCGAAATTCTCGCACTCCACGCGGTAGGCCGTGATCCGTGGGTCGGACCCCAGGGCGTTGGCCACCGTCCGGACGATGTCCTCGACGAAACGGGGGTTGTCATAGGCCGCCTCGGTGACCGCTTTCTCGTCTTCCCGCTTCAAGAGCGAGTAGAGGGGCGCGCTGCCGGCCGCCTCGGCGATGGCCACCAGCTCCTCGATCCAGACCAGCCGGTTGCCGGTTTTGATGCGCATCCGGACGATGGAGCGCTGGTTGTGGGCGCCCCGGTCGGATATCTCCCTCGAGCAGGGGCAGAGGCTCGTCACCGGCACCGAGACCTCGAGCTGGATCTCGAAGTCGTCCCCCCGGGCGAAGGCGTGGAACCCGGCGCGGTATTCCATCAGCGAGGGCTCGCGGGAGACCGGGGCCAGCTTCTCGATGAAGTACGGGAAGCGGAGCTCCAGGTGCGCCTCCATGGCCTGAAACTCGGTCCGGGTGGCCTTGACTATCTGACGGATGGTCTCGAAGCTGATCCGGCCCCGGAAGCGGTTGAGAATGGCGATGAAGCGGCTCATGTGCGTGCCGCGGAATTCCTGGGGCAGGTCCACGTACATGTTGACCCGCGCCACGGTGGACTGCCAATGGTCGTGGCGGTCCAGGACCGTGATCGGGTAGAGGATGTGCTTGACGCCGACCTTGTCGAGCGGGATGTCGAAGGCGGGCTCTTCGTTGGCCACGTCGGGGAGGTGCGGGTGCATCGAGTGGTTATCGGGCATCGTCGTCCCTCGCTTGACGTTCCAGGAAACTCTCCGCCCGGCGCAGGTCGTCGGCCGTGTCCACGCCGATGCCGTTCCAGTCGGTGCGGATGCAGGCGATGCGCATCCCCGCCTCGAGCCAGCGGAGCTGTTCCAGCCCCTCGCGGCGCTCGAGGTCGCCTTCGGGCAGCTCCACGGCCGCCAGGAGCGCCTCCCGGGTGAAGCCGTACAGGCCCACGTGGCGGAGAAAGAGCAATTCTGCGCCGGACTTGTCGTAGGGCACGGGGGAGCGGCTGAAGTAGAGCGCGTTGCCCGCTGTGTCCAGGACCGCCTTGACGCAGTTCGGGTCCCGGTACAGGTCGGGGTCCGTGGATGCGTGCACCGCGGAGGCTATCGCGGCGTCCCCCTCCGCCAGGCGGGCGACCAGGGCGTTCAACAAATTCGGGTCCATGAACGGCTCGTCGCCCTGGAGGTTGAGGACGAAGCGGCAGTTTATCTTCCGGGCGACGTAGGCCGCGCGGTGGGTTCCCGACGGCAGCTCCGGCGTGAGCACGGCGTCGTGGCCGGCCTCGCGGACCACGCGGGCGACGCGCTCGTCGTCCGTGGCCACCACGGTCCAGTCCACGGCGGTCGCGCCCTCGGCCTTCTCGACGGTGTGGAGGATGAGTGGACGGCCGCCCAGATTTTTCAAGGGTTTGCCCGGCAGACGGGTGCTCGCGTAGCGGGCGGGGATGACGCAGAGCGTCCGGGGGGATTTCATATGAGTCAACGCTTCTTACGAATATATTTTTGTTTTTTATCGGAGGCTTTCCTAGTTTGATCACGGGCTTTTAGTAGTTTTAAATTATCTTTCTGTATTCCATGTGGGTATGGCCTGTGAATATATAAACCAGTTTTTTTAATTTCTTCCTCCATGGCAGAAAAGATTGAATAAGCCATCTCGGAGGTGGAATCGTTAAGTATATTATCAGCCGGTTCAAGCCTCTGGATCTGGTCGTCATTTTGGCTTGAAGGTTCAAATACTGTTTCTGGAACCAGGGCTTTTTTCAGGGGTACAACTTCAACTTTTCCACCCCATGACTGAACTTCCTGGGCGCCTACTATTTCATTCTCGTTGTAATCGCCACCCTTAACCAGGACTTCAGGCTTCAGCATTTTGATCAGCTTCAAGGGTGTATCTTCAGAGAAGGGGACGACGAAGTCCACCGCCCGCAGCGCTGCGATTATGGTCCCCCGCACTTCCAATGATAAAAAGGGTCGGTTGGGGCCTTTTAGCCGCTGTACGCTGTCATCGTCGTTCAACCCGACCACAAGGCAGTCGCCTAGTTCTCGCGCTGCCTCCAACATGGCTATGTGTCCACGAGACAGCAGGTCGAAGCAGCCGTTGGTGAAGACCACTTTCCCCGGCCTTCCCCCGGTTTCCCAGTGGGCGAGTAGTTCATCGGCGGACAGGATGCGGTTCATTGGACCTTGACCTGAAGGGAGACGGCGGGTATTGTAGACCCCTCTCCCTGAAGGGTCAAGTTGGGCTATTCCCGGAGGTGGGCGTTGTCACGCAAGCGGATTGGAATCATGATAAGCGGTCGCGGCAGCAACATGGTCGCCCTCATCGAGGCCTGCCGCGACGGGAGGCTGGACGCCGAAGCGGCTCTGGTCCTCTCCGACACTCCCGACGCCGCCGGGCTCGCCAAGGCCCGCGCCCTGGGGGTGACCGCCCGGGCCCTGGTTCCGGAGAAGTACCGGACCAAGCTGGACGGCGACGACGCCCGGGCCTACGCCCTGGCCTTCCGCGAAGCCGGGGTGGACCTCGTCTGCCTGGCCGGATTCATGCGGGTGGTGAAGGCGCCGCTATTGGAGGCCTTCCCGGGCCGCATCCTCAACATCCACCCCAGCCTCCTGCCCAGCTTCCCCGGCCTGGAGGTCCAGCGCCAGGCCCTGGAGTACGGGGTGAAGTTCTCCGGCTGCACGGTGCACTTCGTGGACGAGAGCCTGGACGGCGGGGCGATTGTTGCCCAGCGCGTGGTGCCGATCCTGGACAATGATACGCCGGAAACGCTGGCGGAGCGCATCCTCTCCGAGGAGCACCAGCTTTACCCCGAGGCCGCGGGGATAGTGCTTTCGGGGAAATACCGCGTTGATGGGCGGCGGGTGATTCGCACATAGCCCAGAGCCGGGGTGAGGGCTGGGTTCGGGGCGTAAAAGCGGCGGGGATTGAAATCCCCGCCCTACATTTAATTCGAGTAAATAAAAGGCGGGAACCACGTCCCCGCCCTATATTTTTCCAATCCCGGGTCTCAGATGTAGAGGTTCAGCCCGAGACCCAGGGTGAGGATGTGGAGGAGCTGGTTCTCGTAGTTCCAGCCGACCAGGTCCTCGGTCTCCTCTTTGGCGGGCCGGGGGAAGTCGAAGACGGCGTCGTAGCCAATCTCGAACTCCAGTGAGAGGGCGGCGTCGGTGAAGTACTCACCGCCGATGGCGACGTAGCCGCTGAAGACCTGCCCCCGGGTGGGGTCGCGCTCCGTCGTCAGCGACTCGTACATCTGTCTCCCCCGGATGGTGATCGGATCCTCGCTCTTGTACACCGGCCAGCTGAAGAAGCCCACCCCGAACTGGACGAAGGGGTCGAAGCGGGCGCGGGGGGTCATGTTCCACCGCAGGCCCAGGTGCGCCTGGAAGAGGTTGAAGTCCACGTCGGAGCCCGCCGGGAAGGCATCCTTGAAGTAATCGGCGTCTTTTCCGGCCAGGTCCAGCGCCGCCCGGACCACGATGGACCACGCCTCGCCGAGGCCGTAACTGAAAAGACCCCCGAAGCTGCCCTGTTCGAGGACCGACTGGTTTATCGGCCCCATTGGGAGCCAGACGTCCACTCGCGGACCCACGGAAAAAAGGCCGGTTTTATCTATCGCCGCCGCGGGGAGGCAGATACAAAGTATGATCCCTACGATCAATAAGTTGCGCACGATCAACTCCCTGTCGGTCGGACGGGTCAAGTATATCACAGCCGGTTTTATACGCCCAAGAACCGCCGTTCGGTTCCTGACCGGTGGTGGATGGCGCACCCAAAAATCGAGGGAACCCGGAGGTCCCCTCGAATTTTAACGTCTTCGGGCGACTAGAAATAGAGGTTCAAGCCGATGCCGAAGGAGAGCATGTTGACCGTCTGCTCCGCGGTGTCGTAGGTCCAACCCGCGGTGTGATCGTCGGGGTCGGTCCAGTCCTTGATCGGCACGGTGACGCCGAAGATCGAGTTCCACTCCACACCCACGTCCACGCTCATCTCGTTGGAGGTGAAGAACTCACCGCCGGCGCGCAGGTTGACACCGAATTTGTCGTCGGAGGCGGAGCTGTAGGTGTAGTCGGTGCCGCCCTGATCATTCCCGGTGGCCGTGGTGGAGGCCCAGGAGTAGTAACCGGCGCCCACCTGGACGTACGGATCGAAGGGGCTGTAAGGGGAGAGGTTCAACCGGCCGCCCACCTGGAAGGTCACCAGGTAGTAGTTGGTGTCCCCTTGGTCATTGAAGGTGTCGCCCCAGAAGTCCTCGTTGAAGCCGGCCATGCCGTACCAAGCCTCGCCGATGAACTCGAAGTTTTCGGCCAGGCCGTAGCCCACCTTCGCGCCGAAGCCCACCGAGCTGGTGTAGGCGTTGGCGAAGTCACCCATGGGCATCCAGTAGAAGACCCGGCCGCCGATGGACAACAGGCCGTCTTTGTTCAGAGCGGTGGCGGGCATGATGAGCGCCAGAACCAGAAGAAGCGGCAGAAGCTTTTTCACGATTTCTCCTTTGCTTGAGCCCTTTTGGGCAATGAGACGCTGGTACACTTAAGAACCGTTAACTCGGCTCGGAAAAGATTACGTAAGTTTAGCACAGGGTTGGGCTAATTACCATTTTTTTTGCCCGGGCGCGCCCCCCCGTTTCCTTCCCTCCGACCGAAAGCCGTCGTTCACCCCTGTATCGGCTCGCTTTGCGCCCGTCACCCCATGCTCAGACATCCGGTCGCCGACGCACCCCGCGATGTTGACAATCCTCACCGCACCCCCGTAATATGACGGTTTTATGGCGGTCTCCACTCCACTCCAAGGTGCCTTCCACCCCTGATATGGACGAACCACGGGCGGACCGGGAAACGGGGCTGACCAAACCGCGGGTTGCGTCCCCGTTTCTCAGCGTTTTAAAGGTCCTCGGCGTCCTCGCCTTCCTGTACCTCTTCATGCTGTCCATCAAGCTGATGGGCGATTCTTTCAAGGGGTTCGGCGGTGAGTTCGCCGAGGGCCTGGTCGCGGGCGCGTCCAGCCCCATTGTGGGGCTTTTCGTGGGCATCCTGGCCACCAGCATCATCCAGAGTTCCTCCGTCCTTACCAGCATGCTGGTGGCACTGGTCGCCACCGGTTCCATGAGCATCGGGGTGGCGGTGCCCATCGTCATGGGGGCGAACATCGGCACCACCATCACCAACACCATCGTCAGCCTGACCCACTTCACCCGGCGGGACGAGTTCCCCCGCGCCCTGGCCGGGGCGACCGTCCACGACATGTTCAACATCTGCTCCGTCGCGGTGCTGATGCCCGTCGAATGCATCTTTCACCCCCTGGAAAAGCTCGGGTGCTGGCTGTCCGGTGTTTCCGCGACAGGCGGCGTCGGCGGCGGAGGAGGGTTCGCCTTCATGAGCCCCCTGAATGCCGTAATAGACCCCGTAAAAGACTACGTGATCAAATTTACCGGTGAGACGTACTGGCTGGCCCTTGCAATCTCCCTGGTCCTGCTCTTCTTGTCGCTCATGTACCTCGTTAAGCTGATGCGGAGCCTCTTGATCGAGCGGTTCGAACGGGTGCTCCACAGTTACCTCTTCAAGACACCGCTCAGGGCCTTCATCCTTGGGCTCCTGTTCACCGCCATCGTCCAATCCAGCTCCGTCACCACCTCCCTGATGGTCCCCCTCGTGGGAGCGGCGCTGTTGACGGTGGAACAGGTTTACCCCTATACTTTAGGCGCGAACGTGGGCACGACGGTGACCGCGCTCCTGGCCGCCCTGGCGGCGGGTGAGCCGGCCGGCCTCGCGGTGGCCTTCGTCCACATGTTCTTCAATATCTTCGGAATAGCCATCTTCTATCCCCTGCGCGTGGTGCCGCTGACGCTGGCGAAGAAACTCGCGGATCTGGTTCGGATAAACCGAGCCATCGCCCTCGTGTTCATCGGTATAATTTTCTTCCTGATTCCCGTTCTCGTCATCTTTGTCTTCAACTAGGGAAGCGGCCATGTTTGATAAGTTTATGGAGGCTTGGCGGAGCAAGGGTCTTCTGAACCAGGCCCTGGAAAAAACGGAACAGATGATCAAGACCGTGGCCAAGACCTACTCCTACATCCGGGAGTACCTGCTGCGCGGTGTCAAGCCCGCCGTGGACATTTACGGGAGGGACCGGTTCGTCAACCACCTCAACCGGGAGATCCGCCGCATCATCGCCGAGCACCTGGTGCTCAATCCCGGGGACAACCCCATCGCGGGTCTGGTGCTTTTGAACGTGAACATAGACCTGGAGCGGGTGGGAGACTTCACGAAGAACCTCTACGAGGTGGCAGTGGCGTACCCCGGCCCCATCCTTGAATCGAAGTACCACCGCCTCGCCGAGCTCCTGGCGACCGAGGAGCTGGTGAAGGACGGTTTCGGGCTCACGCTGAAGGGCTTCATGGAGCTGGACGCCGGGGCAGCCCAGCAGGTGCTGGTGAACCACAAGAACGTGTCCGCTAAAACCAACGAGCTGATCAAC
>JAPLSK010000046.1 GCA_026398675.1 bacterium
CCTGCCGCACCTCGATCCGCCCGACGGCCCCGTAGGGCAGGGGGATGGAAAGGCCCAGGGTGACGTCCAGGAGCTTGAGCTCGCCGGTATCGCCCTCTTTCGCCACCGAGACGGGCTCGAGGGCGGACATCGGTCGCACGCCGCGATAGCCGTCGCCCAGGTACAGAGTCGTCCGCAGGTCGAGCCACCCGAAGGCGCCGCCGAGGAAGAAGTCCACCAGCGCGCCCCCGCCGCCGCCCGAATTCCGACTGACGAAATACCCCCCGCCCAGGTACAGCGCCCGCTCGGGGAGACAGAGATCCAGGCCGCCGCCGAGGTTCAAGAGCACCGCCTTGCGCACCCCGTCGGGCGGCTCGTAGCCCTGGTAGTCCGCGGTGTCGTACCCACCCGCGTGGCGGTAGGCGAAAACCAGGCGGGGAGTGATGCCGAGCGGCCCCAGATCGAGGCGCGACGCGATCGAGCAGCCGGCCAGGAACACCTCCGCCGTCCCCTCGGTGACGCGGCCCGTCCGGACGCCGAAGATAGACCAGGACAGGCCCGGCTCCTCCCCCCACCAGCCGAGGCCCGCCGCCGGGTGGTCGTAGGGCTCGGTGTGGAGCGTCTCGGAACCGAGGTCCGGGTCGAGGTGCCCCAGCCGAACGACGCCCCACCCGCCGAAATCCGCCTTCAGGCGCAGCCGCGGGTTCAGCCGGAAGTTGTCCCAATTCCCGGTGTCGAATTCGAGGGCGTCGGAGCAGTCGTGCTCCACCTCGAGCCCCGCCTCCAGGCTCGCCCAATCCGCAAAAATCCAGCGCGCGCCGACTTCGAGGCGCTGCAATAAATACGAGCGCTCGTCGGGGCGCGGCGCGGGCGGCGTGTCGTACTCCACATTGGAAAGAAAGAAGTGGTAGGCGCCGTAGAGCTCCGGTTCGACCTCGAAGGCCGCGGCCGGTCCGACGGCGAAAATCAGGACGAGGACGGCGGCGCAGCTTTTCAAGATAAAACCTCCGCCCGGCGGCCGGTGAGCGACCAGGGCCCGGCGCCGGTTATCTCGACCGTGCAGCGGCGCCCGGATTCGAGGGCCTCCCCCGGCAGCTTGACCGGCTTCCCGCCGCGCGTGCGCCCGAAGGGCTCGCCCCGCTTGTCCCGCCCCTCGAGGATGACCTCCAGCGTCCGGCCCACCAGCCCCCGGTTCCGCGCGAAGGCCGAGTCCGAGATGAGCCCGATGACGCGCTCGAGCCGCGCCTGCTTGACCTCGGGCGGCACGTCGTCGGGGAGCGCGAACGCCGGCGTGCCCGGCCGCGGGGAGTACTTGAACATGAAGGCCGAATCGAAGCCCGTCTCCTCCACCAGCCCCGCCGTTTTCCCGAAATCCTCCTCGGTCTCGCCGGGGAAGCCCACGATGACGTCCGTGGTCAGGGTCAGGTCCGGCAAAAGCTCCCGCGCCTGCCGAACAATTGTTCGGTAGCGGTCCGCCGTATAGCCCCGTCCCATCGCGCCCAAAATTTTATCCGACCCCGACTGCAGCGGCAGGTGGAGTTGCTCGCAGACCGTCGGCTCGGCGGCCATGACCTCCAACAGCTCCGGGCTCAGATCCTTGGGGTGGCTGGTGGTGAAGCGGACGCGCTTTATCCCCTCAATCCGGGCGACCTCCCCCAGCAGGCGGGGGAACCTGCGCCCCTTCGAATGGTACGAGTTCACGTTCTGCCCGAGGAGAACGACCTCGGTGAAGCCCGCCGACGCGAGGTGCGCGACCTCGGCCAGGACGGCCTCCGGGCTCCGGCTGACCTCCGGACCGCGCAGGTCCGGCACTACGCAGTAGGCGCAGCGGTTGTCGCAGCCTTCGATTACGGTCACGAAGGCGGCGTGGGGGCCGATGGCGGGGTGGTCCAGGCGGTGATCGGAATCGGGGTTGAAATCCGTCGCGGGGTCGGCCGGGTCGAGGTCTTTCGCGAAACTTTCCGGGGTTTTCAGGGATTCCACCAGGTGGGGGAGGCGCTCGACGGCGCCGGGGCCGGTCAAAAGATTCAGCCGCGGCAACAGGTCGCGGGCCGCGTCGCCCAGGTGCCGGGCCAGGCAGCCGGTGAGGCCGAAGAGGAGGCCGGGGCGTTCCTTCGTCAGGCTGTAAAGCTGACGCAGACGGCCCAGGGCGTGGCTGGCCGCCTTCTCGCGGACGCTGCAAGCATTGACCAGGATTAAATCCGCGTCGGCGGGGTTTTTCACCAGGTGCCAGCCGTCGGCGAGGAGGCCGGCGGCCAGGCGCTCGGCGTCCCGCTCGTTCATCTGACAGCCCTGGCTTTCGAGGTAGAGATTTTTCACGTTAATGGAAAGATTGTCAAAGTAAAGGGATTGTGCTATACTTTTCTTGCGTCCCAGAGTACCGCAAGGTACGTTGGTCAAGTCCGGCACGGCCGGTTACTGACCACTGGGCGTTTTTCTATGGCCAGAGCTTGAGCCCTTCTGGTGTCCCTCCGCGAAGTCGTGTTGAAGGTGTGCAGTCAATTTTATCGATAATCGCGGAAAAATACCTGTCATTTCCCCGTTCAAACTTCTGAAATGCAATACCAGCCAACAAATCGGCGAATTGTACCCCGAAGCTGTATTCCGAGGGGGTCAGATAAACATTGTCAACTATATTCTCAAACTTTGTGTAGTAGGAACCATCTATAAATAATGAGTGATAGAAGCTACGTAACCTCCGATCCTGAGATTTGTCCCTGCTGTCCTGGATTCCGATCCCTCTGTTCTGTGTCTTTCTAAGAAAATTCTGAAATCTCTCTAACAGCAGAAGAAGTGCCTGAGAATACATACTCTCAGGTTTATTTATATATTCTTTTTCATAGGCAGCTTGTTTATTGATTAAAACGACATAGAATCGAACACTTCTAATGTCACGAAGAGCATCAAGCAACTCGCATAGTAGGGCATGTTTCCTGGCAGGATCCCAGTTATTCAGTGGATTTAATGCGGCCCTCTTAGCATGCTTATCACTTAATGCCGGGTCAATAAACGGCTTATGGAAGTATTCCCACTTCAATTCAGTAATTAAGGGAATCGAATATTTCTGTTTAATAGAGTGAAGACAAAAGCGCAATCTCCGGCAATCCACTTCATCAATAGAAAAACCAGCAGCGACAAAATAATTAGTCGCATTCGGACGTGGGCGCCCAGCATCACCGGATTCATCAATATAGAGGAGGTGCATCGTTATATCCCCACGACAGAACTGGCGGAAATAATACTTTCTACATCGGCCATCCCACGACCCGCGATGTCGAAGGCGGTGCCATGGCTGGGACTGGTCCGTAGGAACGGCAATCCCAAGGTTACGTTGACCGCGGAGTCGAAGGCCAGGA
>JAPLSK010000047.1 GCA_026398675.1 bacterium
ATACTCGACGAGGTAGATCGCGGCCACGAGCCCCAGGGGCAGGGCGAAGGCGATGGCGCCCAGGGATAAAAGGAGCGTTCCCAGGATGGCGGGCCAAATACCGCCCTCGGTCATGGCGTTCCGGGGCGCGTCCGCCAGGAACTCCCAGCTTATGACGCTCGCGCCCTTGGCGATGATGAAGCCGATGACCAGGCCCAGCATCCCCAACACGATGACCACGCAGAGGCCGGACATCGAGAACCAGAAAATTTCACGGATTCTGCGGGGCTTCATGAGAAATCCCTTTTCCGTATCCGCTCGGCGAGGAGGTTGAAGCCGAGGGTTATCAGAAGGAGCATAAGCGCCAGGGCGAAGAGGGCGTGGTAGTGGGGCCCTCCCTGCACCGCCTCCCCCATTTCGAGGGCGATGGTCGCCGTCATGGGCCTCAGGGGGGAGAGGGGGTCGAGGGTCAGCGCGGCGCCGCCGCCGGCCACCATCAGCACCGTCATCGTCTCGCCGATGACGCGCCCGAAGCCCAGGATGACCGCCGAGAATATGCCCGAGCGGGCCGAGGGGACCAGGACGCGGCTCACCGTTTCCCAGCGGTTGGCGCCCATCGCCAGCGAGGCTTCCCGCAAATCGCGGGGGACGGCGGAGATGGCGTCCTCGGCCAGGCTGGTGATGGTGGGGAAGGCCATGAACGCCAGGACGATCGAGGCGGAGAGCCCGTTGAGTCCGATGGGGATGTCGAAGAGCTCCTTGATGAAAGGGGCGACGAGGACCATGCCGATGAACCCGAAGACGACGCTGGGGATGCCGGCCAGGAGCTCGATCAGCGGCTTGATTATCTCGCGCAGGGCCGGCGGCGCGATCTCGGCCATGAAAACGGCCGCGCCGAGGGAGAGGGGCAGGGCGAAAACGAGGGCCAGCACCGTCACCTGGAGCGAGGCCGCCAGCAGGGGGAGGAGGCCGAACTGGGGATCGGAAACCCACTCCCCGGCGGCGTTCTGCGTCTCGAGGGTCGGGTACCACTGGGTGCCCGTGAAGAACTCGAGGGGGTTGTACTCCCCGAAGAAGGGGCCCGACTCGGTCAAAAGGGTGACCAGGATGCCCGCCAGAAAGACGAGGGACAACAGGGCGAAGAACCCCAGCAACGGCTTTACGACGGTTTCGGAGGTGAATCTGGCCATGTTCTTCACCCAGGTTTGGCGGTGGTCCCGCGGTCGGTCCCTCGAGACCACCGCCTTATCCTTCACGAAAGAAGCGGCCTAGAGGGGGATGAAGCCCTCGTCGGCCACGATTTTCCGGCCCTCTGGGCCGAGGATGAAATCGATCAGCTTCAACACGGCTTCGGAGGCGTCTTTGGGGTAGTAGAGGTTCAGGTCGCGGGCGATCTTGTAAGCCCCGCTATTGACGGTATCTTCCGAGGGGACCACGCCGTCCACGGCCAGGACCTTTACGGTGTTATCTACGTAGCCCAGGCCGACGTAGCCGATGGCGCCCTCGGACTGCGCGACGGCCGTGCGCACGGTGCCGTTGGAGTTCTGGGTGACGGCGCCGGGGACGATGGGCTCCTTGTCCATGACGAGCTCCTCGAAGACCTCGAAGGTCCCGGAGGCGCTGTCGCGGGTGACGGGGACTATCTCCGCATCGGGACCACCAACCTCTTTCCAGTTGGTGATTTTACCGAGGAAGATGTCCTTGATCTGCTGGAGCGTGAGGGATAATACGGGGTTGGAGGGGTGGACGACGAGGGCGATGCCGTCTCGGGCGATGACCACCTCGACGGGTTCCACGCCCTTGGCCTTGGCCTTCTCCACTTCCTCGGCCTTCATCTTGCGCGAGGACATGGCGACGTCGGTGCGTCCATCAATGAGGGCGGTGATGCCGTCGCCGGAGCCGGTGCCGGAGACCTCGAGGT
>JAPLSK010000048.1 GCA_026398675.1 bacterium
CAGGGCGTCCAGCATCCGGCCGATTATCTCGTCCTCGTAGCGAATTTCACCCCGGTAGAGATCGATGACCCGCTCACGCTCCTTGCCCTGGATCGCCCCGGCTCCACTGGAGAGGATGATGCCGTAGAATGCGAAACCGACCCACCTTCCCAGCGGCCCGTCGTACGCGCCCTTCGGGACGAACCGGTCCGGAGGGGCGTAGGGCATGTGGGGATCGAACAGGTGGATATAGGCGAAGGTCCCGCCCCCGGGCTCAAGCCTGGAGCTGAGATCCACCGCCAGCTCCGGGGTAATGGTCTTGGTGTGCTGCACGTCGCACCGCAGGATGACCTGGGCCATGTTGTAGGAGAGCCAGGCGTAGAGGGGACCGGTGGAGGAGGCCAGGATGCCCAGCGTCGGGGTGCGGAAGATGTCGTAGTTGGCGTAGGTGTCGAAGCCCGAATATAGGTTGGTGTTGGGGAGAACGGCCGAGTTGCAGAACAGGGCCCAGCAGCGATACCCCTCGCGGGACAAGCGACCCTGCAGGTTCGGAAAGGCGTTCGGGAGCGGATGGAACCCGTCCACGCCGTGCACGGCAGGCGAAGTCCCGGTGTATATCGAGGCGACGGCGGGGAGGGTCCAGTTGGAGGTCGAGTAGCACCGGTCGAAGCGCACCCCTTCCCCGGCCAGGCGGTCGAGGTTGGGCGTGGGCACGTCGCCGCCGAAGGTGGAGGCGACGTCGGCCCGGTGGGTGTCGGAAAGGATGACGAGGATGTTGGGCCCGGGCGAGGTCGCGGGTTCGTCGGTGTAGGCGAAGCCCCCGAGGGCGAAGAGGTAGAAGACGACGAAGAGCAGGGTCGCGGAGCCCAGGATCCACCCGGCGGCGCGCCGGACCCAGCGCTCGATTTTCGGCCATTTTATCGCCGCCAGGACCAGGGCCGCGCCCCCGACCAGGCCCACCGCGAAGCCGATAACGGTGCGGACGTAGGTGAAGAGCGACCCTACATCAACGGGCAACGCCAGGACACCGGTCGTCACCGCCGCCACGGCGATGAGGCCGATGCGCTCCCGCCAGGCATCGGACAGCGGCCTGACGTTTTCGGTCACGAGGGTGGCGATGAGCGCGACGACCAGGGACGCCGCGGCGCCGATGACGGGAAAGAAAAAGAGAGCCCCGACCATGAAGAGGAGCGTCTGGTGGAAGCCGTCGCCGATGAGGCCCCAAACGACGTTCCCCCCGCCCAGAACGAGCTGGGCGGTGAAGTAGTAGGCCGTATAGGCGTAGCTCACCAACACGCCGAAGAGGGTCAGGCGCCAGGTTTTCGCCAGAATCGTCCGAAAATCCACTTCTTACGGTCCCTGGAAAAAAATTGCCGCCGCGCCCGAATTATAGCAGATGGAATTCCCGATGACCGGTCCGGCACGAGCCCCATGAATGACGCCGCTCCCGCGACTGTGCTAAAATTCCACCCCATGTACGACGGCCTGACCCTTTCCTCCTACCTCACCCACTGGCGACCCCTCATCGAGGGGACGAAGGTGATTGATGTCCTCATCCTGGACGCCGTCGACCGCGTGACCAACGCGGAGCTGGAGGAGGAGCTGCGGGCGGGGGCGGCGGTGGTGTTCGTCCTGGGCGGACGCGGGGAGGAACGTGAGCTGGTCTTCGTCAACCCCGGGGTCCGGTCCGGCGCGTTCCTCTGGAACAAGACGGGGTTGCGGTGGGCCAAGCCGAGGAGTATTCGCCGGAAACAGGAGGCCGGCTTCCTGCGCCGCCGCCTGGCCGGGGCGGTGGTCACCTCGACCGAGCAGCAGGGGCGGGACCGCCTGTTCCGCCTGGACCTCCGGGGGACCGACGAGCTGGGCGACCCCATCTCCCTAGCGCTCCATTTCAGCCTCACCGGGCGCCGGGCGAACCTCACCCTCGAAGCGGAGGAAAAGGTAGTCTACGCCTGGCGGTCCGGTCCCCGCTATGGGGAGCCGTTCCAGCCGGTTTCGGGAGGGGTGTGGACGGTGGGGGAGTATGTCGGGGGGCGGCGGAGCGGGGAGATTACGCCCCGGCGCAAGCGGAGCCTGGCCGGGGAGCTCGTCGCCGGCGTGGACGGCGTCTCCTCCACGGCGGTCACCGAGCTCTTCCGGCGGCTCTCCCTGGCGCCCGACGTGGTTTTCGACCAGCTCGGCGCGGAAACCCTCGACC
>JAPLSK010000049.1 GCA_026398675.1 bacterium
AGCGACCTTCACCCCGGCTCTTCCTAAATGTAGGGCGGGGATTCCTATCCCCGCCGCTTCTACGCCTCGACCCTCACCCTAACCCTCTCCCTGGAAGGGAGAGGGGACACGCGGCAGCCCTCACCCCCGTCCCCGTCGGCGCGCCGCTCCCACAAGGAGAGGGGAGCCCTGCGAGCCGTCGTCTCAATTCAGGGGAACGGACCGCCCGCGCGGTTCGTTCTCTTAGCGGCCGCTCTTCGGTGACCCTTGCCACGGGGCGCTTTTAGACGTACCATTAGGATGATTCGCATACTTCGGAGCGGGGATGTACTGCTTCCACTGCGGCTCCCGGGTGGACGAGAACGCGGACTTCTGCCACAACTGCGGCCAGCCCATCGCGCAGGTGCAGATCCAGACGTCTCCCATGGAGAAGCTGGACGCCGACGGAGTCCCCGCGTACATCGGCAAGTACAAAATCCGCCGGCGCATCGGCATCGGCGGGATGGGCATCGTCTACGAGGCCTACGACGAGAACCTGCAGCGCAATGTGGCCGTCAAGGTCCTGCCCACGCGGCTTTCCCAGCGCGCGGGGTACGCCGAGCGGTTCCTGGCCGAGGCCCACCGCGCCGCCGAGCTCGAGCACCCCAACATCGTCATGATCCACGACGTGGGCACCGACGCCGGGCGCAACTACTTCGTGATGAACCTCCTCTCCGGTGACAGCCTGGAGCACCTGATCGCCAAATCGGCCGTCTCCACCAAGGACGGCCTTCAGTACGCCATCCAGCTCGTGAGGGCGCTCGGGTTCGCCCACTCGCGGGGGGTGGTCCACTGCGACGTGAAGCCGGGCAACGTGATCATCGGCTCCGACGGCCACGTCACCCTGCTGGACTTCGGCATCGCCAAGACGGCCGCCGTGCAGGAGAACACGGCCATCGGCACCCCGGAGTACATGAGCCCGGAGCAGTGCCAGGGGCACAACGTGGACGCACGCTCCGACATCTACTCCATGGGCATCCTCTTGTACAAGCTCTTCACCAAGCGGCTGCCCTTCACCGCCGACAAGAAGATAGCCGTTGCCTTCAAGCAGATAAACGAGCCGCCCATCCCGCCCCGGATGCTCAACTCGGACATCCCCGAGTGGCTCGAGAAGATAATGCTCAAGTGCCTGGAGAAGAATCCCGAGGACCGCTACCAGTCGACCTCGGAGCTGGCGAACGAGATGGACGCGGGCCTGCGGATCATCTACGCCGAGGAGAAGGACCGGCGACTGCGGGGGGAGAAGGAGGTCCTGGCCCCGGGGGAGAAGTGGCGCTACCGGAAGCGGCTCGTGGTGGGGATTCTTCTGGGCGCGCTGGGGCTCGGGGCCCTCGTCTGGGGGATCATCTCCACCATCAACTGGCTCGAGCTGCAGGACGGCGGCGATGAGGAGAATCAGCTGATCGCCGGGTCGGAGTATACCGTGGCCGAGAACGAGGTCATCATAAACATCATCAGCCGCCCGACCGAGGCCACCGTCTTCATCAACGACCGCCGCTTCGGCACCACCCCCCTGAAGACCCGCCTCCAGCGCGGCCGGTCCTACACCCTTCGCTTCGAGAAGGACGAGTACAACCCCCTGGAAACCGACTTCACCCCCGGCGAGGGCGACATCGTCTCCTTCGAGGTGGAGCTCAACGTGTCCACCT
>JAPLSK010000050.1 GCA_026398675.1 bacterium
TACGCCAAGCGGCGGGGCTGCTCCGGAGGGAAGGGCGTCTTCTACTCATCGAGCCTCTCTACCAAGGTATAATCCACGAGGATCTGCCCTCCGGTCTCATTTACCGGTTGACCCGTTCCAGATGGCTGGCCCCGCTCTGCAGGCGCTTCGGTTCCGGCGCCGCCGGTCAAGGAGTCCTTTTTCAATGCGGCAGCAGCTGGCGACGGATGTTCACCGGGATCGGCCTGGAGGTTGTCGACAGCTACATCTGCGGGGTCTGGGAGATCAACCCCATTTTAAAAATACTGCTGAACATCGCCTCGGTGAGAACCGGCCTCTTCTGGTGCGCGCCGGGGAGGATAGTTCGAAGTAAAGACCCCCTGCAGCCACTCGAAGCGGAGGAGTAGCGTTGAAGACGGAGTTGAAGGGTTACCTTGAGGAGAAGCGGGTCTTCGTGGACGGCGAGCTGGCGAGGCTCCTGCCGCACAAGGGGGCCTACCCGCCGGATGTCCACGAGGCGCTGCACTACGCCGTCTTTTCCGGCGGAAAGCGCCTGCGGGCGATCCTGGTCCTGGCCGCCGCCGAGGCCGTCACCGACGTTTTACCCGACGGGGCCGTCGAGGCGGCCTGCGCCGTCGAGTGCATACACAACTACTCTTTGATTCACGACGACCTGCCCTGCATGGACGCGGACGAGCTGCGGCGGGGCCGGCCCACGGTGTGGAAGAAGTTCGGGGAGGCGGTGGCCGTCCTAACCGGGGACGCGCTTCTGACCGTGGCGTTCCAGATTTTGGCCCTGGGAGCCACACGGGAGATCGAGCTCTCCGACCGCCTGCTCCTCTGCTCCCAGGAGCTGGCCACGGCCTCGGGCACATTCGGGATGATCGGCGGCCAGGCGGCGGACGTGGCCAACGAGGGCAAGGACATTGACGCCTCCATGCTGGAATTCATCCACACCCTGAAAACCGGGGCCCTGATCCGCTGCGCCTGCCGGATGGGGGCGATTCTCGCCCGGGCCGACGACCCACGGCTCATGGCGGCCACGCGCTACGGGGAGCACCTGGGGATGGCCTTCCAGATAGCCGACGACCTCTTGAACGTCACCGGAGACGAGGCGAAGCTGGGCAAATCCGTGGGCTCGGACGAAAAGCGGGGCAAGAACACCTATCCGAAAATTCACGGGGTGGAGAAGTCGCGGGAGATGGCGAAATTCCACGTCGATTCGGCCGTGGACGAGGCGAAGCGTCTGCCGCGGCCGGAAATTTTAGCGGAGCTGGCGAAATTCGTCGTCGAGAGGGACCACTAAGTGCCGACCAGGAATGCCAGGCCCCTTCTGCTCAGGGGCGGGACGGTGGTGGACTCCGCCAGGGGACTTTACGCCAAGGCCGACGTGCTGCTGGACAAGGAGACCATCGCCACCGGCACGCGGGCGGCGGCGCTGGGCGGATTCACCTCCATCGCCTGCAAGGCGAACACCGGCCAGTTCGTGGACAACGAGGCGGCGGTGGAGTACGTCCGCTACATCGCGGAGCTCCGCGGGCTGGTGAACGTCTTTCCCATCGCGGCCTTGACGGAAGGGCTGGCCGGAGCCGAAATCGCACCGCTCCACGAGCTCCGGGAAGCCGGGGCGGTCGCCCTCTCCGACGACGGACACCCGGTCCGCCGGTCCGGCCTCCTCCTCAACGCCCTCAGGTACGCCCGGGACGTGGGTTTTCTGGTCATCAGCCACGCCGAGGAAGAATCGCTCTCCGGGGGCGGCGTGGTGTCCGCGGGACCGTCGGCCACGGCGGCCGGGCTGGAGCCCATTCTGGCCGAGGCCGAGGATGTGGGGACGGTGCGGGACATTCTCGTGGAAGCCAGGGTCGGGGTGCCGCTCCACGTGGACCACGTTTCCACGGCCCGTTCCGTGGAGACGGTGCGCGACGCCAGGCGGCGCGGGTTCGACGTCACCGCCGAGGCGACGCCCCACCACTTCTGCCTGGACCAGTCTTCACTCCCGGACGATTTCGACCCGAAGACCAAGGTCAACCCCCCGATTCGGTCCGCCGCGGACCGCGAGGCTGTCGTCGCTGGGCTGCGGGACGGGACACTGGGGATCATCGCCAGCGACCACGCCCCGCACACCCTGGCGGAGAAGGACCAGCCCTACCAAACAGCCCCCTTCGGCATCGTGGGGCTGGAGACGACGCTGGGTCTGACGCTGACGTATCTGGTGGAGCCGGGCCACCTCTCCTTCGGCGA
>JAPLSK010000051.1 GCA_026398675.1 bacterium
CGCCCACTACGACCTCGCGCCCCGCGGCTGAGGCGGCCAGGGTCAAGAGCGTGGCCGCGGCGTTGTTGTTGAACGCGCAGCCGGGAAAGCCGAACAACCGTTCGCAACGTTCCCGAACGGCGTCCTGTCGTTGACCCCGCCCACCTGTCGGGACGTCCATCTCCACCTCGGCCGCCCGGGACGCGCCGACCATGGCGGCCACCACCTCATCCGCCAGTGGGGCACGGCCCAGGCCCGTGTGGAGGACCACACCGGTCAGATTAAACGCTCTTTTTACGCCGCCCATGACATCTCGTTAATCGAAATAAACCCGGACAAGTATGCAAAATTCGATAAACCCTTGACAAGAGCCTCTTCGCTGTGTTAATCTGCTTTAACTGTAGCTTGAGGATGCGGAAAGCAAGAAAAACGTCGGGCGGTTGGTCGCCCGAGAAAATCTGTCGGCGGGGAACACCCGTCAACACAAAAGGAGCGACATGAAAAAACTACTCATCGCCCTGCTCATCGGCGCCTTGTCCATCGTTTCCCTGATTCTCATCGGTTGCGGTGACCAGGCTGACCACCCCGGCAACCCCGACCGAGGCAGCTACCGGAACCGCTGCCGTGCCCACCGAGACCACCGAGAAGCCCGTCACCCACTAGCACGGTCTCCATCTGAGCGAAAGGGGTCCCCCCGAGGGGGCCCTTTTAATACCGGGATCGGTTGATTGAGGGGCGGCTCCTTCCGCGCGTATAAGGAATCCCCAGGGGCTCCCTTTTTTAATACCGGGTTTTTCTCATCACATATACCCTCGGTACGAAAGGGGTCCAAAGAGGGACTCCTTTTTATGCCGGTGGGCGACTCGATGGACACCGTCTTCGCCTCGGTCATGCTTTTCCCGTCTTGCACCCCCGCCGCAGGAGGAAGAGGCCCAGGGCGGCCACGCTCTTGGAGTCCACCAGACGCCCGTCGAAGAGCATCCGCTCCACCTCCCCGAGCGGCGTGGGCACGAGGCGGATCAGCTCGTCGTCGTCGGGCTGGGGCCGCTCCCGGTGGAGCTCCGTGGCGAGGTACAGGTGGATGAGCTCGTCGCAGAAGCCTGGGCAGGTGTAAACGCCGGACAGGCGCTCCATCTTCCCCGCCCGATAACCCGTCTCCTCCAGGAGCTCCCGGTGCGCCGCCGCCAGGGGATCCTCGCCCGGGTCTATCTTCCCGGCGGGGAGCTCCAGGAGGTCCACCTCGGGCCCCTTGCGGTACTGGCTGATTAAAAGGACGGTTCCGTCATCGAGCAGGGGCAGCATCAGCACGGCGTCGGCGACGCGGACCAGCTCCCGGGTGGAGAGTTTACCGTTGGTCAGCCGCACCTCGTCCACCCGGACCTCCATGATCCGACCGGAGTAGATCAGGCGGCTGGAAAGGCTCTCCTCGCTCAAGACCCCTCCTCGATCTCCAGGCCGGTTATCAGGAACTCGCGACCCTCGAGAACGGCGAGGTCCCTCCCTCCGCAGTGGGGACAGATGAAGTACGGCTCGTCGAGGGTGAATTCCTCGCCGCAGCCCCCGCAGCGGACCCGCCCGTCCCGGCGCTCAACCTCCAGCTCCGAGTCCGCCAGGCGGCCCCCCTCCGTGAGCGCCCGGTAGCAGAACTCGAGGCTCTCGGGCACGAAACCGGTGAGCCGACCCAGGAGCAGCTTCACCTTGACCAGACGCGTGCCCTCCGGGAGCCTGCCCAGCTCCTCCTCCACGGCCCGCACGATTTCCCGGGTGACGGCCAGCTCGTGCATTTATTTTAAAAACGCAGGCCCGCTAAAACCTCGCAGGCGTAGTCCACGTCGTCGAAGGAGACGTCCTTGTGGGTGACCAGGCGGACCTTGTCCGCGCCGAAGGAAAAGAAGCGGACCCCCCTCGCTCCGGCCTCCTCCACTACCCGGTCCGAGGCCACGCCCTCGAGCAGGGGGATGACGATGTTGGTATGGACTTGGGCGGGATCTATCCGGGCCCAGGGGATTCCGGCCAAAGTCTTAGCCAGCCGCTGGGCCTTGGAGTGGTCCTCGGCCATGCGGGCCCAGTTATGCTCGATGGCGTAGAGGCCCGCTGCGGCGAGGATTCCCACCTGGCGCATCCCGCCGCCGCAGATTTTCCGCAACCGGTGCGCCCTCGTGATGAAGTCCGCCGGACCGGCCAGAATCGAGCCCACGGGGCAGCCGAGCCCCTTGGAGAAGCAGCTCATCACCGAGTCCCCCACCGACGCGAGCTCGGCCATGGGTTTCCCGGTGGCCACCGAGGCGTTCCACAGGCGGGCACCATCCAGGTGAATCTTCACCCCGTGCTCGTCGGCGAACGCGCGCAGGACGCGGAAAATCTCCTGGTTCGGCACGACGCCGCCCAGTCGGTTGTGGGTGTTCTCCAGGCAGATCAAAGAGGTGCGCGAGGAGTGGAACTCGCCGGACTTGTAGCGCTTCTTCACCGCGTCCGGATCGGGCGCCCCCTCCACGACGGGCACCTCACGGGTGAGCACCCGGGCCAGAAACCCCGGCGCCCCATACTCGTACTCCAGGATGTGGGCGTCCTGGCCGAGTATGACCTCGTCCCCGCCCGTGGTCCAGGCGGCCACCGCCACCTGGTTCGCCATGGAACCCGAGGCGGTGAAAAGAGCCGCATCCTTCCCCACCAGTCCGGCGTACCGGCGCTCGAGCTCCTTCACCGTGGGGTCGTCGCCCAGGACGTCGTCGCCGACCTCGGCGGAAACCATCGCCTCGAGCATGGCTTTATCCGGCCGCGTAACGGTGTCCGAGCGCAGGTCAACGTCCCTCGCCGCCATGAGCACCTCCCGTGGACGCCGCATCGGCGCCCTTTTCACGCATCAGCCTGAAGTACCGGTACAGGTAAACCGCTAGCGAAACCGCCACCAGAAAGGCGCAAATCCAGGACAGGGCCGTTTCCAGCCAGAGATGGCCCGTGCGCAGGGTGTAGACGACGAGGGTCGCCCCGATGACGAAGGCCGCCGCCTTGCCCGCGTAGCTGCTCATCGGGGTCTCGCGCCTGCGGTGCCGCAGGAGGCAACCGCCCAACAGAATCAGCGCGTCCCGCCCCAGGACGACGACGGCCAGCCACAGGGGGAAATCCCGGTAGATGACCAGCACCACCGCCGCGGCGCCGATGCAGACCTTATCCGCCACGGGGTCTATCACCTTGCCGAACTCGGTGACGGCGTTCCACCGCCGGGCCAGAAGGCCGTCCAGTCCGTCGAAGGCCATGGAGAAAATCATCAGCCCGGCCGCGGCCCAGGGCGCCCAGGCGTCGGGCAGCGTTACCAGATAGAGCACCACCGGCAGCATGACCAGACGGGTAACCGAAAGCAGGTTGGGAATCTGCCGCCGGATACCGGTCGCCGGGGGACGCGCGTTCGAAGGTCCGGGGCTGTCGGTGAAACCTCTCGGCATCGGCGGCTCAATCCGTCGGGGGAGGCATTTCCCCGGTTCTCTTCTCGACATCGTCCACCGTGCGGCGGCGGGGAATTTCCGGCTCGATGCCGGGACCGGTGATCTGCCGACTGGCCAGGAGATCCAGCCCGAGCTCCTGGGTGACGCGGCTCACGGCGCCGTCATGGAGCCGGACCAGCTCGGCGCGGAACTCGATACCGCGGACGGTGAGCGCGGCGCGGACCAGCGTGTACTCGAAAAAGAGAAAGCCGAGGCCGGCCACGACGAAACAGACGATACCGAGGGCCAGACTTACCAGCCAGGGTTTGAAGATGTAGAGCGCGAGCCAGGCGGGGAAAATATAAATGAACGCCCGTCCGACGGCCGCCCAGAGAATCGCGCCCCAACCGGCGTCGGCCCCGGTGTGGCTGGCCATGCCCGTTCGAACCTGAAGGGCCTTAAAATCGGGGCCTAACTCCACCCGCAGCCAGGTGTACAGGGGGTAGAGACGCCGCCGGAGACGAACGTAAAGATCGGGGTGCACGCGGAAACCGGCCGCGCCACGGGGGGTGAAGAGGGTATAGAGGCGCCTGTAACCGGGGAAGGGGGCTCCCGCGGAGTCCATCCAGGCCCGCAGCCCGGTCAACCCGGCGAAGTAACGCTCCCCGTCCAGGGGCTCATCCGCGACGAGGGAAGCCGCGTAGGTGATGTCCTTCACCGGAGCTCCTCCCAGGTGGCCCAGCCGAAGGGCGCGTTCGCCTCGCTTCGGGCGAGGAGGTCCTCGGCTTCGGGCGGAACGCCGCCCTCGTCCAGCCGCTCCAGGGCCGTCACGAGGGAGTGGAAGCACTCCCGATGCTGATTGTACCGCAGGTTGGCGTAGTCCCGCGCCGAGTGCGTGTAAATGAGAAACGGCCAGTCGGAGGCCTCGAGGAGGAGGAGCTCCCGGGCGGCGGCGGCCAGAAGGCGACGGGCCAGCTCCCGCCCCTCGTCTCCGTGCTCCCGGGCGGCGGCGGCCAGGCGGTCCTCCGCGGAGTGTACCGCATCCCAGTAATCCCGCGCGTGTTCACCCAGCCACACCTTGTGGTAGCCGTCGTAGCCCCACGAGCCCTCCCGGAGAACCACCGGCTCGGTCGGAACACGCCCCAGCGCCTCCGACGGGCAGGCCAGGGTGAGCCGCTCCGAGCCGGCGACGCCCTCCAGCACTTGGGACAGCCACTCCGGACCCTCGTACCACCAGTGCCCGAAGAGCTCGCAGTCGAAGGGCAGGGTGAGGACGGCCCGTTCACCGGGGGCCTTCAAAGCCAACTCTTCCAGGATACCCACGAAGTGCCCGGCATGTTCCCGGACCTTCGCCCGGGCGGTCTCGGGGTCGTAGGGGGCCTTGTGGCCCACGTAGACGTCCTTGCCGGTCACCCGCCAGTAGCGCAGGCCGCTGGGCCACCTCCGTCGGTGGAACTCCCGGTAATCCACGTCACCGGGGTAGCCGACGAAGCCGTCCCACACTTGCCGGTTGGCGGTGGAATCCCGGACGAACACCCGGAAAGCCGACCCGTCCGGCGCGTAAACCCCGTAGGGGGAACGATCGGGGTACGAGGTGCGGAACTGGCGGCGTGAATCCCGGTAGTCGTCCAGGAGCACCGGGTCGCCCGGCGTATCCTCGGGGACCCTAGCCTCGACCAGGTGGGCGTCCACGAAAGTATAGCGGACCCCGGCCGCGTCGAGGTGCGCGCCGGTGCCCTCCCGCGGCGAGAGGGAATCCGCGGTGAAGGGTCGCCTCCATCCACGACCCGGCCGGTAGGCGCACTCGGGGAGCCAGAAACCGCCGGTCCAGGCGCCCATATGCCGTCCGTGGGCCAGGAGCCCCAGCCGGATCTGGCGCGCCACGGCGTCTTCCCGGCCGAGGAGCGGGAGGTAGCCGTGGGTGGCGGCGCCGGCGGCCGTCTCCAGAAATCCGCCACCGACGAGCTCGCGGAAGCCACTGAGAATATCGCCGTCGAGACGATCGAAGTCATCCGCATAGCCCAGGAGCTCGGCCTCCCAAACCCGGGCCAGCCCGGCGAGGCGCTCATCGCCCTTCGCCTCGAAATCCCGGGCGTCGTCGGCGGCCGCGGCGGCGTGTCCCCGCAGGTACTCCCGCAGACCACTCTCGAACCGTGGGTCGGCGAGCTGTTCCGCCAGTGTGGGGGTGAACCCGAAGCCGAGGCGGAGGGGAACATCGCGTCCCGCCAACTCCCGGAGCCGGCGGAGGAGAGGGAGGTAAACCCCGGCGGCCGCCTCGTAGAGCCACACCGACCCGTGCGGCCAGGTGCCGTGACCCAGAAGGTACGGGAGGTGAGCGTGGAGGTAAAAAACGACGTCGGCGAACTGTGCCATAAAAAAATTTGGGAAGCGCGTTTTCGGCGCAGGGCAATCTTACCGGCCCGCGGGCGCTTTCACAAGGGTTACTTTGCCGGTCCCGCCCCGGCTGCTATAATCCCCCTGAAGATGGACGATTCACATGAGCTTCGAAAGTGCCGCGACGCCGCCTACCGCCTCCTCGCCATGCGGGATCACGCGGTACGGGAGCTCGCGACCAAGCTGGAGCGGCGCTTCGAGCCCGGAATCGTCGGCCTCGTCCTGGCGGGTCTTGCGGAGCGGGGGCGCGGTCTAAACTGCCCTCCCTCGCCGGACTGGACCGGGAGGCCGCAGCCCGCAGGCTCCTTTCCCACCTTGAACGGCGCGGTTTCAGACCCGATCTCATTCGTGGAGCCGCCCTGCGCGCCCTCGACGGCTGGCCCTCTGCCCAATGACACGACAAGGAGGACGGATGCCCACCACGGCCGACAGATCCGCCGAAAAGGCCTTGGAAAAGTACCGCCGCCTGGGCGGCGAGAACCTGGTCGCCCAACTTCGGGCCGTGGGCTACGACGCGGTCTTCGTCCCGACCCGGGAGAAGGCCCTCGAAGAGCTCCTCGCTCGGGTGCCCGCGGGGGCCACGGTAGGCGTCGGCGGATCGCTCACCCTGGGCCAGATCGGCGCCCTGGAGGCCCTCCGCGAGCGGGGGCACGAGGTGCTCACCCCCCTCGGCACCGACGCGTCGGGCGAGGAGAAGGCCGCTCTGCGCAGGAGGGGCCTGACCGCCGACGTTTTCCTCACCGGGGTGAACGCCGTCACCGCCGACGGGGAAATCGTCAACCTGGACGGCACCGGCAACCGGGTTGCCGCCACCTGCTTCGGGCCTGGGCGGGTGATCTACGTGCTGGGCATCAACAAGCTCACCGGCGACCTGGAGGAAGCCCTGTCCCGGGTAAGGAACCTCGCCGCGCCGGCCAACGCCATGCGCCTCAAGCTCAAAACCCCCTGCGCCGATACCGGTTTCTGCCACGACTGCGACTCCGAGGGGCGCATCTGCAACCACCTGGTCATCCATCTGCGCGCCGGGAGGGGGGAGCACTCGGTGATTGTCGTGGACGAGCCACTGGGGCTCTGACGCGGCGTGCCTGGGTATTATCCAACAGCCCGGGGGTTAGGGCCCTTTTTTTTACTCTTGTTCATCCGGTGGCCCTTGACGGACTTGTTTTTTTGTGCTAGTTTAAATTAGCCTTGAGAAAGGTCTAAAAAGGGGGGTAAAAATGGTTAAACACAAGTTGTTCTCTTCTCTTCTCTTCTCTTCTCTTCTCTTCT